>DASSNT010000092.1:0-31190 GCA_035701285.1 Gammaproteobacteria bacterium
GGCGACGGAAACGCCGTCCTTGGTGACGGTCGGCGCGCCGAAGCTCTTGTCGAGCACCACGTTGCGGCCCTTCGGGCCCAGCGTCACCTTGACCGCGTTGGCCAGCGTGTTGACGCCCTTGACCATGCGCGCACGCGCATCATCACTGAATTTGATTTCTTTGGCAGCCATTGCTGTATTCCTCTGATCCTATGGTTTGACTGGCTTACTTGCTCTCGATGACGGCCATGATGTCGTCTTCTTTCATGACGACCAGCTCTTCACCGTCGATCTTGACCTCTGTGCCCGAATACTTGCCGAACAGGACCTTGTCGCCCTTCTTGATGTCCAGCTTGCGGACTTCGCCGTTGTCCAGAATCTTGCCGTTGCCGACAGCGACGACTTCGCCACGAATCGGCTTTTCGGTGGCGGTATCCGGAATGACAATGCCGCCGGCGGACTTGCGCTCTTCTTCCATGCGCTTGATGATCACGCGATCGTGAAGTGGACGTAAGTTCATGGGATTATTCTCCTCACGAATGCAATAAAAATGATGATGATTGTGTCCGGAGCGCGCCCTGTTAGCACTCACCCCGACTGAGTGCTAATAATAGCGGCGAGAACGGCAGAATCAAGGGTTCTTCCCGAATTTTTTTGTCATTCCTGCGAAGGCAGGAACCCAGTCAGAATGGCTGCGGCCGAAGGCCGCAACTGATTAGACCGGCTTCCTGCCTTCGCAGGAACGACGGGAGGCGCTGTTCTTGTTAAAATAGCCGGCCCCATGGCCACCAACCTCGTCACCCTCCTCTGCACCTGCCCCGACACCGCCTGCGGCGAACGAATCGCGGCAGTCCTGGTCGAAAAGCGTTTGGCGGCGTGCGTGAACCTGGTGCCCGGTGTGCGTTCGTTTTACCGCTGGCAGGGGCAGGCCCGGGATGACCAGGAAATACTGCTGATTATCAAAACAGCCGCCGGCCACTTTGATGCGATCGAAGCGCTGGTTCACAAACTTCACCCGTACGACGTGCCGGAGCTGATCGCGTTGCCGATTACTGCCGGCGCCAGGTCTTATCTCGACTGGCTGCGAGCAGAAACATCTTGAAGTCCTCGACCCGATTCGCCGTCATCCCGGTAATTGCCATTGCCGCGGCCGTGGCGGGCTTCGTCTTCGCCCGCTCGGCGAACGAGCCGCCGGATCGCCAGGCGCTGCTGCAAAACGCGGTGAACCTGGAACCTGCCGACCGGGCGCCCAATTTCGCCCTGCCGGATCTCGATGGCGAACTGCATGCCTTGAGTCAATGGCGCGGCGACGTGCGCCTGCTGAACTTCTGGGCTACGTGGTGCGGCCCGTGCCGCGACGAGGTGCCGGCGCTGGTGGCGCTGCAACAGCAGTTTGGCGGCCAGGGGCTGCAAATTATCGGCATCGCCACCGATGAGCCGAACGCGGAGGTCGTCAAACAGTTCGCGCAGCAGTACGAAATCAACTATCCGCTGCTGATGGATAATGGCCATGCGGCCGACATCGCGCGCCACCTCGGCTTCAACCTGATCGGCCTGCCGGCGACCATCCTGATAGACGGCGATGCCCGCATTATCAGCTACCATCTCGGGCCGATCGACCCTGAAAAGACCCGCCGACAAGTTGTAAAACTGCTGAACGGTCGAAAAAACGCGACAAATGCCGCCGATCGGTCGTGAAGTTGACGGATTCGGGTTGCAGCAGCCTTAGCGGTTAGGCCACAATAGGCGCCTTGGCCGCGGGCGCTGCTGCGCACGCGGGAGCTCCTCGTGAAAAAGGTCTTTCGTGGCCAGAATCCTGTTCATCAACGGGCCGAACCTGAATTTGCTCGGATCCCGTGAGCCGGACCACTACGGCACGGAACCGCTCGACGTCCTGATGGCGCGGGCGGCGGCTGTCGCGAGCGCCGCCGGCCATGAGCTGGAGGCCTTTCAGCACAACGCGGAACACGAACTGGTCGGACGCGTGCAGCGGGCGGGCAGCGAAAATATCGCTTTCATCGTCATCAATCCCGCCGCATTCACACATACCAGCATCGCCTTGCGCGACGCACTGGCCGCCGTCGCGATTCCGTTCATCGAGGTGCATTTGAGCAATACCCACCGGCGTGAGCCTTTTCGCCGCCGGTCGTACTTCACCGACCTCGCCGCGGGCACGATCACCGGCCTCGGCGGCGTAGGCTATGAACTTGCCGTGGAGGCCGCTTGCCGGCACCTCTCGGCCGAGTAGGAGTTCGAATGGACATACGTAAAGTCAAGAAGCTGGTCGAACTGCTGGAAGAATCCGGCATCGCCGAAATCGAGATTACCGAGGGCGAAGAATCGGTTCGCATCAGCCGCTATCAACAGGGCCAGCCGATGATGGCGCCGCCGCCGGTAATGCCCCAGCAGGCACCCGTGCCCGCGCCCGCCGCCGCGGCACCCGCCGCTACCGGCGCGGCTGAAGAACCTGCCGAGGCGGCATTGCCGTCCGGCCACGTGGTTCAGGCGCCGATGGTCGGCACCTTTTACCGTGCGCCGTCGCCGGGCGCCAACCCGTTCGTTGATGTCGGCCAGTCGGTCAACGTCGGCGACACGCTGTGCATCATCGAGGCGATGAAAATGCTCAACCAGATTGAGGCGGATCAGGCCGGCACGATCAAGGCGATTCTGGCCGAAAATGGCGAGCCGGTGGAATTTGGCCAGCCGATGTTTGTGATTGAGTGATGCTGGATAAAATCGTTATCGCCAATCGGGGCGAAATCGCGCTGCGCATCCTGCGCGCCTGCAAGGAAATGGGCATCAAGACCGTCGCCGTGCATTCCGCGGCCGACCGCCAGTTGAAGCATGTGCTCCTGGCCGACGAGTCGGTCTGCATCGGGCCCGCGCCGTCGGCGGAAAGCTACCTCAACATGCCGGCGATCATCAGCGCCGCGGAAGTCACCGACGCCGAGGCGATTCATCCCGGCTACGGGTTTCTGTCTGAAAATGCCGATTTTGCCGAACGCGTCGAGCAGAGCGGCTTCACATTTATTGGTCCGCGCGCCGAAACGATCCGCCTGATGGGCGACAAGGTCTCAGCCATCAAGGCGATGAAGAAAGCCGGCATCCCGACGGTACCGGGTTCGGATGGCGCACTGGGCGACGACCCGCAGGAAAACTCACGGCTGGCGCGCGAGATCGGCTTCCCGGTCATCATCAAGGCGTCCGGCGGCGGCGGCGGCCGCGGCATGCGCGTGGTGCATGGCGAAGGCGCGCTGCACAACGCGATCGCGATGACCCGCAGCGAAGCCAATGCAGCCTTTGGCAACCCCGAAGTCTACATGGAGAAATTCCTGGAGACACCGCGCCACGTGGAGGTCCAGGTCCTTGCGGACGGCGACAAGCACGCCATTCATCTCGGCGAGCGCGACTGCTCGATGCAGCGGCGCCACCAGAAAGTGGTCGAGGAAGCCCCGGCCCCCGGCATCACCGAGAAGCAGCGCCGGGCGATCGGCGAGCGCTGCGTGGAGGCGTGCCTCGACATCCGCTATCGCGGCGCCGGCACGTTCGAGTTCCTCTACCAGGACGGCCAGTTCTATTTCATCGAAATGAACACCCGCATCCAGGTTGAGCATCCGGTGACGGAACTGATCACCGGTGTCGATCTGGTCAAGGAGCAAATTCGAATTGCCGCCGGCGAACCGTTCGAGCTGCGGCAAAAGGACATCGAGATCAAGGGTCACGCCTTCGAGTGCCGCATCAACGCCGAAGATCCGCGCAAGTTCACGCCATCGCCGGGACCGGTGACGAACTGGCACGCGCCGGGTGGCCCGGGCATCCGCATCGACTCGCACATCTACTCCGGCTACTCGGTGCCGCCGTTTTACGACTCGCTGATCGGCAAATTGATTGCCTACGGCGACACGCGCGAGTCCGCGCTGGCGCGGATGCGCACCGCGTTGAGCGAGATCATTGTCGAGGGCATCAAGACGAACGTGCCGCTGCACCAGGACATCTTCAGCGACGCCGCCTTCATGCAGGGCGGCGTGAGTATCCACTACCTGGAGAAGAAGCTGGGGCTATAAGAGCGGGATTCGGGGAAAGTCTGGACGTGGCATGGAAAGAGCTTCAATTCCCGCTGAAGGATCTGGACGCCGAACGCGTTGAAGCCGCCCTCGAAGAGCTGGGCGCGCTCGCCGTCACGCTGGAAGACGCCGCCGACGACGCCCTGCTTGAGCCCGCCCCTGGCGAACAACCGTTGTGGCCCGACAGCCGGGTGCGTGCCCTGTTCGATGCCGACCGGGACCTGGGTGCCATCACGGCGGCCCTGCGTGCACGGTTCGGCGAGACCGCACTGCCCGATCCGGCGGTTACGCCAGTCGCAGACCAGCAGTGGGAGACCGCGTGGCGGCGTGATTTCAGGCCGATGCAATTCGGCCCGCGGCTTTGGGTCTGCCCCAGCGGCGAGAGCGCGCCTGATGACGCCGTGGTGGTCCATCTCGACCCGGGCCTGGCGTTCGGCACCGGCACCCACCCCACGACTGCCCTTTGCCTGGAATGGCTGGCGCGCGCGTCGCTCGACGGCAAGCGCGTGATCGACTACGGCTGCGGCTCTGGCATTCTGGCAGTGGCTGCCGCCAAGCTTGGCGCGGAGCGCGTGTACGCGATCGACTACGATCCCCAGGCCCTCACCGCCACTCGCGACAACGCGGCCGCGAACGGCGTCGCCGACAAAGTCGAAACCGCTGCGCCGGAACTATTCGGCGATGTCACGGCCGAACTGATGGTAGCCAATATTCTCGCGCGCCCGCTGGCCGAGCTGGCCGAACGCTTCGCGAAGCTGGTTGAACCCGGCGGACGCATCGCGCTGTCGGGCATTCTGCAAACGCAATGTGACGAACTGGCGACACTCTACGCGCACTGGTTCGACATGAACGACGCTATACTGCGAGACGATTGGGCGCTGCTCGAAGGCCGACGTTTTATAAAGTACTGATGCTGACTCGCTGCACCACTTGCAACACCTGGTTCCGCCTCGGCCAGAACGACATTCGCGCGGCACACGGCGAGGTGCGCTGCGGCGCCTGCGGCGCCCGCTTTAACGCGCTTGCCACCTTGTGCGATGCCCTGCCGGCCGACGCGCAGGAATACGCTGCGTCCGCTGTGCAGCCGCCCGCCGCCATGCCTGCCAGCGACCCCCCGACGGAAGAATTCGACACCCCGCCCCAGGCGGCATTCGCTGATGAACCTGTCGAAGCAGTCTTTGCCGCGGCGGAACCGCGGCGACCCGAGCCGGTCATCGAGCCCGAGCCCGTGGACGACCCCGAAACGGCTGCCGCGGAGCCGGCGGACGAGCCGGTCAAGGTCGAGCCACGATTCGAGCCTGCTGCCGTCTGGGACGAAGGCGGCGGCGACCGGCGACGATTCGGGCCGTCATGGATCTGGTGGACCGTCGGCAGCGTCGTGCTGCTGCTTGCCCTGCTGTCGCAAATCGTAATTTACGAGCACGAGGCGCTGCGCGCCAATCCGGTCACCCGCGGGGCGGTCGAGGCCCTGTACAGCGCATTCGGCCACCCGTTGCCGCTGCGCCGCGACTTGAACGCGCTGGCGGTGACGGACGCCGAAGTCACCGCCGCGCCGAATGCGCGTAACGCGCTGATCGTGACGGCGGCGCTCACCAATCACGCCGATTTCGCCCAGACATGGCCGCTGCTCCGCGTGGTGTTGACGGACCGTTTCGGCAGCGTGGTCGCGCAAGGACTGTACGACGCCGGCACTTATCTGCCGCACGGGCCGGTGAAGGGCAGCGCGCTGGCTGCCGGACAGACCCGGAAAGTGGAACTCGAAATCGCCGATCCCGGCGCGGACGCGGTGGGATTCGTCATCGTGCCCTGCCTGCCCGGAGAGGATGGGCCGGTTTGCGCAGCCAGGACTGCGCGCGGCAGCTAGACTACTTCACCACCCGTAAAGGCGTCGACCCGGGCGCCACGTTCTTCATCTCCGCTTCGCCAGGCCGATATTGCGGCACCAACGCCTGCATCGCCCGAATCAGCGCCGCCTTGTCGCCCGCGGTCGCGGCGCGTTCCAGGGCGGGCATTGCCGTCTCGAGCACATCCCAGCCCGTGCCACCGCAACTGGCAAGCAGCAGCTTCGGGTGCGTCGTGCCGCGCAGGGCTTCGTTCTTGTAGAACAATTCCTCGTGCATCTTTTCGCCGGGGCGCAGGCCGGTGTAGGCAATTTCAATGTCGCGCCCGGGCGCCAGTCCGGATAGCCGGATCAGCTTCTCGGCCAGGTCGCGGATGCGAACCGGCTGCCCCATGTCGAGCACGAAAATCTCGCCGCCGTGCCCCATCGCGCCGGCCTGCAGAATCAATGACACCGCCTCGGCGATCGTCATGAAAAACCGCGTGACGTCTTCGTGCGTCACGGTCACGGGGCCGCCGCTCTTGATCTGTTTCTCGAAGTGCGGCACGACCGAGCCGGTCGACCCCAGCACATTGCCGAAGCGGGTGGTGATAAAGTGCGTGTCCGTTTGCCGCCCCAGCGCCTGGCAGTACAGCTCCGCGATGCGCTTGGTCGCGCCCATGACGCTGGTCGGATTGACCGTTTTGTCGGTAGAAATGAATACGAAGTGGCTGGCGCCGTACTTCACCGCCGCATCGGCCACAACCCGGGTGCCGAACACGTTGTTCCAGACACCTTCAACCGGATTGTCCTCGACCATCGGCACGTGCTTGTAGGCGGCGGCGTGAAACACCACCTGCGGCGAATAACGCCGAAAGATCGTTTCGATGATCGACGGGCCGCGTATGTCACCCAGCACCTTGACGAACTTGACCGGCTGCTTGCGCGCGAGCAATTCCTGCTCGATCCGGTAAAGGTTGTACTCGCTGTGGTCGACGATGATCAGCAGCTCGGGCTCCTTGTCAGCGAGCTGCCGGCATAGTTCTGAACCGATGGACCCGCCACCGCCGGTCACGAGGATTCGCCGGCCCTTCAAAAACCTGGACACCTGGCGGTGATCGAGGCGCACCGGCTCGCGTCCCAGCAGGTCCTCGACCGTGACCGGGCGCATTTGCGACACGTTGGGCTGTCCGTTCGCCAGTTGATCCAGGCCGGGCAGAATGCGACAGAGCGCGCCGGCATCGGCGCAAAGGCGGACGATATTTTCCAGCTTCGCGCGCGGCACGTTCGCCATCGCGACCAGCACCACATCCACTTCCAGCCCGGGGATCAGCTCGGCGAGGTCGTCCAGCGTGCCGGAAACGCGCACACCGTGGATTTCGTTGCCCTGCTTGCGCGGATCGTCGTCGACCAGTGCCACCGGGGCAAACGGCCCATGCCGCACCAGATCCCGGATCAACGCCTCGCCCGCGCGGCCGGCGCCCAGCACCAGCGCCCGCTCAAGGTCGGTCGGCACCGGCTTGACGTGCCGGTCCTTGATAATGCGGTAACCGAGGCGCATCGTGCCGACGCCAAGCCCCAGCAGCACCGGGTACAGCACCAGCACCGAACGCGGAATACCCTGCAAGCGCAAAAACAGTGCGACGCCCAGCGCGGTGCCGAGGCCGCCCAGTGCCACAGCCTTGGCGATACGCACGAAATCGGGCACCGACGCGAAGCGCCAGATGCCGCGGTAGCAGCCGAAAAACCAGAACGTGACAGCGTGCAGCGGCAGCGCGATTGCCGCCGTCAGCAGCATGCCTTCAAAGAAGGTCGCCGGAATCGGTTCCAGATTGAAGCGAATCCAGTAGGCGAGAAAAACGCAGGCCGGCACCCAGGCCAGATCATGTACCACAACGACCCAGCGGCGGCGCAGCGCGACCAAAGCCTGGCCGATATTCATGCCGCGCTCCGAGCGGCCGATACCAGTCGGCTTACGCCTGCCCCCAGAACCCCGTAAATCAAAATCCACCCCATCAAGACAGCAGCCCCTAAAGCAGGGCTTTTCCCCATGCTGACGAGAATAGCAGACGCGGCACAGCTTGTCATAAGGAGATATTCGTGCAAGGTGGTCCGGCGATGGCTCCAGCCGGCCTGCACGACGCGCTGGTACGCGTGAATGCGATGCGCCTGCCACGGCTTCTCGCCCGCCACGGCCCGGCGCACCAGCGTCCACGTCGCGTCGACCACGAACGGCGAGAACACGAGCACGCCGACCCAGAACGGAAACACCCCGGCGCGTGCGCCCCAGAGCGTGAACAATGCCGCGATGAATCCCAGCGTTCCGGCGCCGATATCGCCCATGAAAATACGCGCCGGGGGGAAGTTGAAGAGCACGAATCCGGCGCTGGATGTGGCGATGCACAGACTCAGGGTGGCGAAAGTCGGCGCGTCGGCCAGCCAGCCCAGCACCGCGAAGGTGCCGAAGCCCAGTACCGCCATGCCGCCGGCCAGTCCGTCAATCCCGTCCATGAAGTTGTACAAGTTCAACATCCATACTATATAGAGGATACTACCAACCAGCGCGAGCCAGGACGGGAGCACCAGTTCCCAAAACGGAAAGTTCAGCCGGTAAAACGCGAGATTGCCCGCGACTACCACGGCGCAAGCCGCTGCGCCATGCACGGCCAGCCGGACCAATGCAGGCAGGCTGCGGATGTCGTCCACCAGCGAGACCGCCGCAACCAGCAGCACGCAAAATGCCGGCCAAAGCGGCGTGCCCGCCACGGGTGAACCGAGCAAAAAGCTGCCGCCGCCCGCCGCGAGACCGAGCAGGATTGCCACGCCGCCGGAACGCGGGCGCGGCGTCTCATGCAGCGAACGCGCATTCGGATGATCGAGAATCGCCCAGCGGCCCCGATAGCAAACGAGCACCCACGTCAGCAGGGTGCCGAGCGCAAACGCAATAACAGGACTCAGGTAAACGAACATCGGCCGCGTGTTACAAGAAGTTCCGCGGACAATAGCCGAAATCGCGCACGGCGTCAGCAGAATCGAACGCCAGGTCCTTGTTCATCCGCCCGGCCATGGCCGCGTTCAAGTAGCGATATCGGGGCAGGCAACGCGCCATGTTAAGTGCGGCTCCAAGCAACGAGGGCGGAATTCGCACGTAGCGCGGCTTCCGCCCGCACTTCGCGAAGATGCGGCCCACCATATCCTTATAAGTCAGCACCTCGGCACCGGCCAGATTGTAAGTTTTGCCGAAAGTCGCTTCATTATTCAGAACCGACCGGCAAGCCTTGGCCAGATCGGCCGCATGTACCGGCTGACGCCGTCCCCCGGCCTGGCCAATGAGCGGAAAGAACCCGAAGCGCCGGATAAAGCGTGCTATCAACGCCACATTCTTGTCGTGCTGCCCGTCGTAAATCATTGTCGGCCGAAGCAGCGTCCACCGAGCGCCAGAGGACGCGCCGTACCGGGCGAGCCAGTCTTCCGCCGCCGCCTGCTCGGCAACCATGCGCTGCTCCGCGGCAATGGTCGATTCAATCTTGCTCAAGCGGCTGGTGGTGCCGAAGGCAATGATGCGGCCCGACCCGCTCGGCTCGAGCGCTGCAACCGCACGTTCCAGCAATGGCAGCGGCGCGAGATGAATCAGGGTTTGAATCCGCGCGCCGAGGTCGCGGGACCATTGCGCATCGCGCAGGTCGGCCGGCACCCAGGCCGCTTCATCCGCCAGCCACGCCGGCCGCGAGCGTGAAACAAGCACCAGGTCACACCTGTCGGCCTGCAGTAACGGCACCAGCCAGCGGGCGACGATGCTGCTGGCACCGGTAACGAGTACGGACGCCATGCCCTAAAGCCGGCCGCTGATCAGCCGCCGCCCCATCAGCGCTCCGCAGCGCAGCACTGCCATTAAACAAATCAGCGGCAGCCAGGCGCCGCCGGCACCAAGCCGCCGGTGATGCTTGAAGTAATACCGGATCATGCTGAGGTGTTTGTGCCAGATCACGAAATAGGGCCGCGACGCGCTGGAGCCGCCGCCCTCGTGATGAAACACCGCGTCGGGCACATACAGGATCGTGCCGCCCGCGTTGCGCAGGCGCTTGCAAAGGTCCAGATCCTCGAAGTGTAGAAAAAACCGCTCGTCGAAACCGTCGATTGCTCGCAAGGCGGCCGCGCGCGCAACCATGCAGGCGCCGGAGACCGCACCGACCTCAACCGGTCCCTTTGGCAGCGGTGCGTCCTTCATCTCGAAACCGAACTCATACCACCGCCGCAGCCGCAGCGCGCGAACGAGCGTGTTCGCGATCAAGCGACCGGGCGTCGGCTCGCGTCGGCGGCTGCCCTGCTGCTCCCGGCCGTCCTGCCCCAGCAGCCGAGCCCCGGCGAGCACCGCCTGCGGCTCGTGCTCCAGGACCTGAACAAGCCGGGCTACAGCGCCTGTTTCAACAACACCATCCGGATTCACGATAGCGACGTAAGGAGCGGCAACTTCCTTCAATGCCGAGTTTACGGCAGGTCCAAAGCCCAGATTTCGGCCGGTTGCGGTGACCGCGATCCGGCCGTCCCTGAAGTCACCGGATTTGAACAGCATCGAGTCGGCGCCGTCGGGCGTATTGTCAATGACCCGAATCCGCTCAACGCGCTCCTCCTGGAGCAACGCCTCGCAGCAGCGTATCAGCGAGCAGCCGCTATTGAAGGAGACAATGATAGCCTCGACGCCCCCGCTACTCATGCTCAAGGGGCGCCTGACCGCAGTCTCCGCTGACGTACGAGAGCGTCAGAATCTCGCTCCAAACAGTACGCTGACGCCATTGTCGCCCGAGTATACGAGATCCGGAATGTTGTCGTCGTTCAAGTCCACCGCGCGCATCGGCGTTTGATTGTCCGGTGACACTCCGGCTGCCGGATACAGCCTTTCCGGCGCGAGCGTGCCATCCGCCTGTTGTGTGAACAGTCCGATTACCGGTGTGGTCCCGAGTTCCGGGTCTGACCGTCTATCGCTGACAATGAGGCCGGCGCGTCCGTCACCGTCGACATCGGCGACGACCGCGCCATCGCCCGCCAAGGTGAGCGGGTAAACGGCGTCCAACCGCAGTTGACCCGCCTCGTCCTGCAGATAAATCTCGACCTGCTGACTATCGACGACGGCGACATCATTTCTGCCATCGCCATTCAGGTCACCGGCGCAGGCGTTGCGCGGAAACGGCACCGCCAGGTCGAGCGTCTGAGCAACCGACGCGCCGGTCGCGCCGGTTGATTGCGACAATACTGTCAATCTGCCCGGCGTCCCGGTGGCGGCCCCGCCGTCGGCAATCACCACCAGATCCGGGCGACCATCCCCCGTCACGTCTCCACTGGCAATGCCAGCCACACCGGAGCCGGCAACTGTGATGTTATCCGGCGGGGCAAATGTGCCGTCCGACTGCAGAGCAAGCAGCGCAACCGTGTAACTGCCGTTACACTGTGACGCAATGGCAAGCGTCTGCCGGCCATCGCCATCAAAATCCACGGCCGCGGATTCCGTGCCATAGGCGCAGAACGTATCCTGGACCGGCAGGTTGACGGCCGGACCGAACGTGCCGTCCGATTGTTGCGGAAACCAGGCTCGAAAGCCGGTGGCATGCACCGGTTGCGTTACGACGTCCGGAAGGCCATCGCCATTCAGATCGGCCAGAACGGGGACATCGATATCCGGCGCAGAATACGTGCCGCCGACGGAGAACCGCCCCGGTTCGACCTGTTTCAGTACGCCGAATGCGTCGGCAATACCTGCCGTCCCCGTCTGCTGCGCCGCTACGAAGTCGACAAGGCCGTCCTGATCGATATCGCCAATGGCGAAAGTGCCGGCAGTGTCTCCCGCTTTCGGTAGAGTGAGCGATGCCAGCGGATCGAAGCGCACTGCAGTCCCGACCGATATGGTGATGCTGTCACTGGTCGTGGCATCATCATCGACAACCAACCTGGCGGTATAGAAGGCGGCCACGTCAGGCACAAAAGTCGGCGTGGCTGAGGTCGTATCGTCAAGCACGGCCTGGCTGCCAGGTGGCGCGTTCAGAATCCAGCGATAGCTGACGTCGCGCCCGTCGCTGGCACTACTTGCGCGTCCGTCGAGCGTCACCTGTTCGCCGACCACCGCCTTGCGATCCGGTCCGATGTTGGCTCCGGCGATAGAGCTTGCCGGTTGCCGTGATTCATTTTCCGCTGACGCTTCCACGATGACACTGTCATGGCCGGTCAAGACACCGTCCGACACGGTCAGCCCGAGCAGATATTCGCCGGGTTTGTCCGCAACGAAGTCTGGAACAGGTGACTCGGGATCTTTGAGAGTGGCCTCGCTACCGACCGGCACCAACTCGAAATACCAATCGTATGACAGGTATTTGCCCGCCGGGCTGCGACTGAAACCGCCCTGCAGCGCGACAGTATCGCCAACCGCCACCTGCTGCTGCCTGCCGGCAAACGCCAGCGGCGTAGCGGCCGGGTCACCGGCGCTCAACTGTAAGGCATCCCACTCGAGCAGCGCCGCGCGTTCCATCGCGCCGTCGCCATCGCTGTCGACGCCAACCGATGCGTAATTGCGATTCAATGCGGCAAGCCCGACGCCGGGCGGCCCGGCATCCGAGTCGAAATAGAGCCGGCCGTCAAACGGCACGCTACCGACGGGATCATCGTGGTACACGAGAGCCAACGGCGTTGTGACATTCCAGCAACCGAGGGCCGACATGCAGATTTGCCCGGAACTCTCGATCTGAATATTGGAAGAATGACCCTCCTGCTGACTCTCGGTAACGGCAAACTCACGCAACGCGATTTCCGTATCATCCGAATTGTTGTGAATCACGTAATTTGCCGTGGCCTCCACGTGAAATTCGAGATAGTTGAAGTTATCGAAACGGGATAGCTTACCGGTATAGGTATAGTCATATTCCGGCCCGCGAATACGCACGTTGTCGAAACCAGTCGTGATCCTGCGTGACGACAAGCTCGGGCCAGACCATTCAACCCACACGATTTCAGTGCCGGTTATAGTGACATTCGGGATTGGAATAATGGCGTTGTCGGGGGGCACGGCGCCGTTCTGGTAATCATTGAACTGTATCGTCAGCCAGCCATTGCCTTGATCGTCGAAGCGTCCTTGTATCTGTGCGCTGCCACCGACGCCGCCGGCTTGGGTTTTATCAATCACCGCAGACGAATAGCCCCCCGGCGCCGAAGCGGTGAATTGCAACTGGCTCTGCAACGCCACGACCATTGCCGCGCTTTCATTCGCGGCATGTGCCTCATCGAGCGGCGCGGCACTGTTTTTGCCGTTATAACTTGCAGACGGCAATGGCGGCCCCGTCTGCGGCACCGACGAACCAGGTGGCGCCGGGTCTGTCGGTGCCGGTCCGTTTACATCGCCGGCATTGCCTCCGTCGCCCCCTCCGCAGCCGGCCAGCGCCAGCACGAATAGAAGGACCAATCCATCCCGGCTGCGCAACAACCGCAACGGCCGGATTACCCACCGGTGGATTGATTCACCCATGCCATCGCCTCCCCTCATCATTCGTTGGCATCATAAGGCGCCAAATGCCGCTCTTGCAAAGTTGCGTCAGCCCGCTGTACGCCCCTCGGCTGCCGGTAGCTTTTGCCGCGCCGCCACAAGTATCTGCTGCGCCACGTGCAAGAGATTGGCCATGATCCAGTACAGCACGAGCCCGGCGGGAAAGGTGTAGAAAATGATGAAGAACACGACGGCCATGGCGCCCGAAATCCAGAGCCGCTTCTTGTAGGCAGGATCGCCGCGCGCCTCACCGGGCGCGGTAACAGCCGCGAGCATGATTGTCGCTGCCATGACCAACGGCAGAATATTCAGGTAGCCACCGAACCAGGGCAGTTGCACGCCCAGGCTCACCAGGCTGTCCGGCTGCGACAAATCGCCGATCCACAGGAAGTCCGCGCCGCGCAGCGCAGGCGCCTGTTCCAGAATCTGGAACAAGGCGATAAAAATCGGCAACTGCAGCAGCACGATCAGCAGCGGCTTGATGCCGGCGGCGGGGCTGATGTTGTGCTTCTTGTACAGCGCGATAATCCGTTCGCTCTGCTCCCCGCCTTTGTAGTTCTGCTTGATCTCCCGAAGCGCCGGCTTCAGTTGTTGTTGCGCTTCGTTGAAACGGTTCTGTTCGCGCAATGCGCGGCGGGCAAACGGGTAGGTAACCAGGCGCACCAACGCGGCGACGAGGATGATCGCGACGCCCCAGTTCCCTGTGACCGTCGCCAGCCATTGCAGCAAGTCGAGTAGCCAGAAACACAGCGTCTGCATCCAGCCCCACATGCCGGAGAACATTTCGGCTTGATCGGCGACTGCGCTCGCAGCCTGGGCCGCAGGCGCGCCCAGCGCCAGTCCCGGCACCAGAAACAGCTTACTGATCGCGCACCTCGTGTTGCTCCCGGGCATTGATCGGCGCGCCATCGTTTCCGATTGTGCGCTTGCGGATACCCAGAAGTACCAACAGCCGGTGCCACCAGAGCTTTGCCGTCACGGCGATTGCCGCGATAGCCGCCAGCACACCCTGCAGAATCATGCTGCCCGAGCCTGGATCGATGTAGGCATAGGCCGGCGCTGCAAGCGCGCCGAAAATGGCTGCCGCGCAAACAATACTATTTAATTTCAAAACCGCCTCCTGAGTGGCTTACTCATCATGCACCGGTGGCATTCACCGGCTGCGTTTCATCAGATACAGCGTCCGCTCGGTATTCTCCACCCGCTCGGACCGAATAATGGTGAAATATGTCTCGAACGCCGCCTCGAAATGCGGCTGATCGTACTGATCGAACACATCTTCCCGCGAGCTGAGCAACCGGCGCACCTGGCTGTCCGCCTTGGGCACAAACTCAATTATCAAATGCTCGCACAACTGGGCCAGAAACGCCGCGACATTGGTCAACGGCACATTATTGGATATTGCGAGGTGATGGATCAACGCCAGCGCCATCGCGCAGTCGACGGGACCCCGCCCCAGCAGCGAATCGCGCTCGGTTCCGCTCCAGCCCAGGCCGGGGCTGGGATTCGTCAGATCAAGCAGCAGCGGGAGGAGATTCGGCTCGCCGTTGTTGCTTGCCTCACGATAATTGATTTCCACCGCCGCGGGATCGATGTCGAAGGCCACTGTTGCGGCTCCGCTCCGGCTGGCGAGCCGGCTGAAGACGCCGGTATTGGCGCCGAGATCCCACACTCGCCGCGGCTGAACCGTCGCAAGATACTCCGACACGAGACGCTGTTTATGCTCGAATGCCGCGTCGCTGTAATTGGTCGCCTGATAATATTCCGCCCACTCGGTGCCCATCGGCTCCCAGTTGAGCCGCGCGACAAGCTTGCGCAGACCTTGCAACAGACCCGCCAGCCCGAGCCGGCTCACCTTGATGGTGCGTTTCTGCCGGTTTCCATCGGTGGAAGCGTGCGCCCGCTGCGACCTGGCATGCCAATGGATGTGCATCGCCAGCCCCGGGCGCCAGCGTGTCCGGCGCGGCAACAGCTTGCTGGCAAGATCCAGCGGTACACCGTCAATATAAATTCGCAGCAACTGATTGAGACGGATATCGGTCCGCGCCATCAGTGCCAGCGGCGCGAGAAAATGCTGACAGAACTGGCGGTACGCGACCCACGGCCGGCCTTCCTCGTACCTCTCGAACGACAACGTATCGATCAGCACCGGCTGTCCGCCGCTGAACTGGACGTTGTAGGCCGACGCATCTTTCAGCGACAAGCCATGTTCCAGGGCCAGCAACTGCACGTCGAGCGTCAATAGCGCCGCGTCCTTGAGCTGGCTGAATGCCCACTCGTATGGGTAGGAAACGAAGTCGACTTTTTGCGGGCGCAAAATTTTGTAAGCACCCTCGGCCGCCGCGGGCTCATCGACTTCTTCATGCGGCACCAGCCAGCCGCGCCCGACGAGCCCGTTGTAGAGCCCCGAGCTCATCAGCAAGTCGTAATCGGAGCGATAAATTTCATTAACCTGCCGATACAAGACGGAGCCGCGGGTAAACATAAAGCCGGCCGGATCGCGAAAGGACGCTGCCGAAAGCTCGGCCGCCGGTCCGCCCGGCTGGACGTCCACGTTTGCTGAATCACTCAAAACTGAAATCCCCTGGCATGCAGAAAGCGGCTCATCATGACCCGAGCCTCCTGGTTCGTCGGGCGATGGTCATCGTCCGGACAAGGCGCGCTTGAGTCGGTGGCCCCGGCAGTAGCCCGCCATTTATTCTGGTAGTTCCCGATCGTGCCCGCCTTGACTTTGCCGTCGTCGAGACTCAAGAGATACCAGCGCCGGCACACTACCATGCCCATCGTTTGCAGGCCATACGTCGGCGGTCCCATGTGAACGACGCGCGCGAGCGTATCGCCGTTGTCCGTGTCGAAATGCTTCCGCGTCATGCGGTAGATGCTGAACACCGGCCGATGCGGATCGAGGTTCCCCTGCAACAGCGACTGGCCCTCCATCCACTCCGGCACCGGCACGTTCAGGTAATCCAGTATCGTCGGCGCGACGTCGAGCAATTGCGTCGTCGCCTTGATATGCCCGCTGTGGGCGCTGCCGGGGAACAGAAAGATCAACGGCACCCGCGATCGGAAATCCCAGCCGGCGGCATGGTCGGAACTGTAGATCACCAACGTGTTATCCAGCAGGTGGCGCTTGGAAAGCAGCGCCATCAACTGGCCGAAGTAGCGGTCGGACTGAAGGATGGTATCGTCGAACCGGGCCATTTTTGTCTCGGTCCAACCGGAAAAGTCGCGCGCGGAAAAATGAGGATCCTGTGGATGGTACCCGCAACAATGCGTTCCCATTAAATGTATATGGACGAAAAACGGCCGGCGCGTACGCTTGATGAAATCAAACACGTGCTCCATCCGTACTTTGTCTGAAATGCCGTAGACTTCCGCGTACTCATTCGACGTGACGGCCTCGTAGCGGTTGACCATCTTTTTGATGAAAAGTAGTTGGCCCACCCGATCGGCGAGCCGCTGGTACAACCGGTCGCTGAACATTAATGGGCCCTGGAAAACCGGCGTCCAGGCGCCAAGCGGCGACCAGTCAATAGCGCGGCCGTTGGCGAAATCGAACGAACCTGCCCAGTTCAGATCGGCCCCGTCCGCGTAATAGCGAACCGTCTCCTGAATGCTCGCATAGCCGAGCGTCCGGAGAATTCTCGGCAGATTTTCGTAGGCATCCCGCCCCTTGAGCGTATATGGCGGGTACAGCACCTTCGTCGTCGCCGGATATTTTCCGGTCATCATCGACGTCAGCGATCCGGTCGTCCAGCCCGAGTTGGTGAAGGCGTTATCCGCAATCAGCGCGCGGCCCAGGTAACGATCGAGATTGGGAGTGGTCTCGCGCGCATATCCATATGCGGATGTGTGGCCGGCGTTCACTCCGTCGGCAGCGAACATAACGATGTTAGGCAGCCGGTCGCCGCCCCACGAGCTTGCATAGCCGCTGTCGACGACATCACCCACGGCGTAAAACGGCCACGCCAGCGCGGCGCCCGAAGCCAGAACCAGGACTGTCGCGAGAAGCGGCCTGTACTTGAAAGCACCTGGCTGTCGTCGAACGTAATAGATGAACACGAGCAGCGCCAACAGCCAATAGAACGGCGCTGTAACCCACGTGGTATCCACAATGCCCCAGCCAAAGACCGTGTAGGTGAAATTGTCGACCAGCATCAGGACAATCGCCGCGGCGATCAGTGCGGGCACGACCTTCAGCAGGATGCTGATGCCACCGGTCTGAGGGAATAACCGGGAAACCGAAAAAGCAGCCAGACAGGAAATGGCATGCAGTCCGAGCGCCGCGGCCAGAAACGGAACGACACCGACGAGCAACGCGTTGAATTGTTCCGGCAGCGACCAGGCGCCGAGGAACGACGGCTTGGTAACAAGAAACAACCACTCCAGCAACACGTAGGCAAACGCGTACAGGACCACCCGGGCCGTCGCCCGGACGTATTCATTTACCGCCATAAGCTCCCCCCGAGCATGGATATCGCAGGACTGGTCGCTCGAACTGTTGTAGGCTAGCCGGAAACGGCCATTTTACATGGCTGCGGCTCCTTATAATAATGCGCATACTGGCTTCACCCCCGGATATGACTACAAATATCGACGAACTGGAACTTCACGAGGCGCGCGAGGAGGCCAAACGGCTTCAGTGGCTTCTTGATCACAAAACGCGTGAGTTGGCCGCACAGAAGCGCCGCGAAGACGAGATATTGCAGAGTACCTCGTGGCGAATCACCGCGCCGCTGCGCGCGATCGTGACGAAGCTGCGCGGGCGCGGCGCGGCGCCGGCCGTCAGTGAAGAGGAGGTGAGTCCACAGGTGTGCGCGGGCGGCATTACGGCTGACATCGGCGACGAAAACGGCGTCGACCGTGCAAAGAGACTGCTTCCCGGGATCCCCGAGGCGTGCATCAACAAAGCTGAAGGCGGGCCGGCGCACGGGAATGACGCATATCGGCTGCTCGACTTCGAAAACGTGATGAGCACGTTGTTGGGCGACGACACCATTCAGTTGCTCAACCACCCGGCTGCAGAAAGTCAGTCGGAGCACTACGTCGGCAGCCGATCCGATCCACCGCGGATTGCTTTTCTCGGGAGCGAGGAACTTCTGCGCGAACTGGCGTTCGACGCCCGCGTCACCCCGATAACCGAGAACCGCTGGCGCGAGAACCTGGCTCCCGGTCGGTTCGCCTTCGCACTCGTAGAAACAGTCTGGCATGTCAACAACCGGGAGTGGCGCTACAGTTTGACAGCCGAGGGCCGCGGTCGGCCGACAGTCGAATCCCTGCTCCGACACTGTCACGAGATCGGGCTTCCAGTGGCCGTGTGGTTTCGCGAGGATGTATCGAATTACGCGTCCTTCGCCTGGCTGGGGCGGCATGCGGATAGAATTTATGCGGTTGACGCCCCGTTAGCCGAGCGCCTCCGCTCGGACTATCCGGATGCGTGCGTTGAAGTTCTGCCCGTAGCTGTTCAGCCGGCGCTGTACAACCCGATCCGCCCACGGCCGCTGCTGAAGCCATCCAGTAATCTGCGCAGCCGGATTCTGTTTGATGGCTGGTGGGAGCTGATTGAGGGCGCGGCCGACAGCGAGTTGCTGAGCACCCTCCGCCCCGACATCGTAGCGATCGAAAGCGAGTGGGAGTTCGGGGGGATTCAGCTCACCGGCTGCCCGGATTTCCGAGATCAAACTGTGGGCTGCGTGCGGCCACTCGATCGCGCCGCTCTCGGAAAGATGTTCGGCATCGAACTGTTTCGCGAGTCCTCGCTGATCCCGCGGTGGCGTCAGGATCTGATGATGCTGCGTTCGGTGGCGTGCGGAACAGTTGCAGTACAAGCCGGCACCCGCAATCAATTCATACCGGATCTTCCGCATACCGGTGATGGCGCTGCCCTTGCCGATTTCGTCAAAAAGATGCTGGCCGACCCTCTGCAACGCGCACGCCATTCGCAGCGTGTATTCCGGCAGGTTCTTGCCAGCCACTGCCTCGCCGACCGTCTGCAGTGCATCTCCGAGGGCCTCGGCCTGGATCAGCAGTTTGTCGAACCGCCGCCGCGCATCGCGTGCCTCCTGGTCACGATGCGGCCTCACCTGCTGCCGTCATGCCTGCAGCGTTTTCGCGAGAATCTGTATCCAAACAAGGAACTGATTATTGTCGTGCACGATCGCAATTGCGATTTGCGCGCCGCACGCGAGTTGGTAAGACCTGGCGAGCCAATACGGTTTTTTCAATTGGGGCGGGAACACAGCCTCGGCGCCTGCCTGAATTTTGCCTTCGCGCAGACCGACGCGTCCTACTGGACGAAGATGGATGATGACGATCTGTACGGGCCGCACTATCTTTCCGACCTCATGCTGTATCGCCGCACAGGCGATGTCTCCGTGTTCGGCAAGCCGGCCGCATTCATCTACTTCGAAGCCGACGACGAGTTGCACTGGCTGCCGATTCGGGGCGAGCAGCAGTCGCTGCAGATGAGGCAACCCGGCGAGGCTGTCGCTCCGATAGCCGGCGGCACGATAAGCGGGCGCCGGGAGGTGCTGGAAACAGTACCGTTTTCGGAGCGTCGGCGGAGGGGCTCCGACTCAGACTTTCTGAACCGATGCCATGAAAGCGGCTACGCGACTCTAGCAACGGATTATTTCAACTTTGCGCGCTTCCGCAGCAAGCACAAAGGGTTTCATACGTGGGACATCAATGAAGAGGGCGTGCGAAGCAACTCGGCACAAGTCACGAGCCTGGCAAAAGCCTCATCAAACGTATTCGTGTAGCCGTAGTTCTACAACAGGTTCATCCTGTCCAGGATCATCTCCTTGTAGCCTTCCCGGCGGTCTGCCGGCACAGCTTTGCACGCCATAATCTTGTCTCCGCACTTCCGCATCATATAGCCAGCCGCCTGATAATAGGTATTTTGCGGAAGGCCAGCCGATTCCAGCAGGTATGCGGCCATGTAGCCAATGTGAATAATCTTCGGCGCATCGACGTGCCTGACGGCGCCGAGAAGAAGATAATCTCCCTTGTGCACGCTGTCGTTCCGCCAGGGCCGTTTAATGCCGACGTCGGCAAGGTACTCGCTCAGCGCGGGCCAGTGATCGCCGTAAAACAAAATAAGAGTGGGGCGCTTCAGTTTTCGCGTCTCTTTGTACAGCCTTTCCAACCCCTCGAAGGTATGCTGAAGAACCCACGCATATTGCCGCAGCCTGTATTCGGCACCGCCGCTCAGGTAACTCAGGTCGCCGGGCATGTCGCCCCCGCCCCGGTTATACCCCCACGGACCATGGTTTTCGGCGGTAATGACAAACAGGAACGCGGGCTTCTTCGCCGACTGGACCTCCCGGAAGGCACGCTGTAAAAGACCGATATCGCTGGGCCAGTGCCCGACAGTGGGCACTTCGGGCATCTCGTTAATCGACAGGAGATCGTCGAACCCCATGAGAGGGAATGCAACCTTTCTGTTCCAGAACATCGGCTCGGACGGTTGCATTGCCTTGACGCTGTAACCGAGTTTCTTCAGCGTGGTGGCAATCGACTCCACCGGGTGCGTGGTGATGGTGTAGTAGGGGTAACTTCCGGATGCGCCAAACATGCCGATCGGTGCGCCGGTGAGAAAGCTGAAGCCGGATCGCAGTGTGCCGCCACCATAGGTTTCAAGGCGCGTGTAGCCGCTGATGCCCTGCTCTTTCAACTTGTCCCATTGACTGTAGTAGCCCGGCGGCAGCTTTGGGTCGGCCCGCCGTATGTCGGCAAACGCCTCGCTCTGTATGACGATAATGTTGGGATATCGAGACGGATCGACCGGCTGGTCGTACGTATCGGGAGCCTTCTTTACCGCGGCCATCAGCTCGTCAAGATGACCCGGCTCGTACGGCACGTTCACCGCCAGCCCTTTCGCCTCCATCACCAGCGAGGCAAGCAGTCCGCTGAAACGGACTGTCTTGTCTATGTTCCACGGCTTGTAGGTCAGGTTCAGGCTTCCGTAAAACTCGTGTATTGCGCTCTCCGGCTGCACGGTACCCATGGATACCCAGGTAAACAGGCCGATCGCACCAATGGCCGCTGCAATACTGTACGTCGGCCTTCTGGTCAGCGGTTTTTCCTTCGCAAGCCGTGCAGCTGCAAATGCACACGCTACTGCGCCTACGAGAACGGCAAGCCCCGTCCAGCTGAACGCGTACTGTACAAATAGCGAAATGTTGCGAACCAACTGGCCGACAAGGTAGAAATCCGACGCAATTATCGGGGTGCCGAGGACGTGAAATTTGAGGTTGCTGATGCCGACCGTCACCGCAAACAGCCCGATCGTAGCGATGGCCGAGGCAAACACGCGCCGCGTCAGACCGAGAATCACCAGATAAATTATCACTACCGGCAAAACATTGCCCACCCAGTAGCTGGACAACGAATGCGGGGACGCAAACAGCGATGACGGCGCGGCAATGTAGCCTATGGCGAAAGGCAGTAATACCACGACACAAAGCGCTACCAGACCCGGCATCCAGCGTCGCAACCAGCGCTTCGCCATCGCCGGTGACTGATATTGATCGTTTTCGCTATCGGCTGTATGCATTTCTAACCCTCCCCATTGTCTTCATGAAAAATGCCTTCCCGGCGCCGACATTTTCACGCGCAACCATCGTACGGGCGAATTGATACAGCTCCCTGTCGAGCACGTTCCTGGCTTCCAGCAGCTCGTGATCCTTGGCTCCAGGCGCATATCTGTTGAACCCGTGATTCTGCTTGCCGATCACGGTTTTCAACTGGTACCGGGAGCACAGCCTCAAAACGTCATCTTCGAACGACTCCTGAAAGCCGATAAAGTCGAACTTATGCAGGTTGGCCTTCGCCTTCTCCAGCGATCGTTCGTCCAGCTGGCCGTAGGGGATCGAATCGTGTACGCCAGAGATCATGCGCACCATGGCGTTATCGAGATACCACAGCCTGGTACACCGCAATACCTCGAATACATCTTCATTTTCACGAAACCATTTCTTGTACACGCTATCCGGCGGTATTTGCGGCTGGGTGTAATAGCGCTGCATAAAGAAAATATTCGAGATCAATCTGTCTATTGGATCTCGCAGAAACGTCACCAGCGTGCAGTCATCGAAGACTTCGTGCTGCTTGCCTATAGAATAGTGGCCCACGAAGAGGTTTCCCCGGCCGCTCATGCGCGCCACGTCTACATGCCTTGGCGGGTAATACAGCATCATGCTTCGCGGCGAGTAGTTACGCCTGAGAAGCCGCAATAGCGAACTTCCGCCAGTTTTGGGCACGTGCACAAACGCGATGTTCAGGTTTCTGAATCGCCTCACTGCTCCTTACTCCTATAGGTTAGAGCAGCATCAGTATCCTGCCCGAGCAGTTCCGCGAGAGGCGCCCACCGGACACTCCAGTCATTGTCCCGGCGGAAAGCTGCCGTTGCCTCGTCCGTCACGGGTGTACGTACAGCCTGTTCCACTACAGCACGTGCATTGGCGTCCCGGCCAATGTGATAGACATGGTCGTGCTCGCCTCGCGAACACATCGTGCCGAACGCCGTGCTGATCACCGGCAACCCGGCAGCGCGGTACTCGTAATACTTGACCGGATCCACGCTCTCTGTCAGAGGATTGATACGGAACGGAATCAACCCAGCGGCATACCCCGAGAGGCGCCGCATAGCCTCCTGGTGCGGCAAACTGCCTACGAGAGCGACATTCGCCGGCAGCCTCGACGGTTTCGCGCCGAACACCGGCCCGACCAGCTCAATCTCTAAATCGGGACATTCCTCCGCGATATGGATCACAATCTCCCAGTCGAACCAGCCGCCGATCGTCCCGACATACCCCAACCTGCCGGGCCGGGCCGCGCCAGCCGGCGCTATTGCACTGGTGTCGCACGCGTTGTGGACCAGCGCAGTACGGGAGCAACCGGCAAATTTTTCGTGAATGCTTTCGCACGAGGTGACAACCAGATCCGCTTGTCTTGCGACCTCATTCTCGACCAGCCGCAGATTGCGCCGCGCCAGTCCGCGCATGAACTCCGGAAAATCGTCCATCGCGTCGTACACTGCGTATACATCCGGGAACCGTTGTATAAACGTTTCGGCCAGCCGGCTCGGTTTGCCGACGACGATAAGATCCGGCCGGCACTCGTCCCCGAACCGATGCAGAAAGCGCCCGATCCGCCAGTCGTTGATGCGATTGACTATCGGCAGCGGCTCGACGGGTAAAAGCCCGGGGCGAACAGCGTTCACCATCGGCTCGACCATCGGACGAGATGTCGCGTAGATGTGTCTCAGATCCGTCACCCTCGGGAGCCGGGCCGGCGGCGGCTCAACCCAGGTCACCGCGTACCCCAGACCAATCAGGAACTTTACGAAAAAGTGCGCCCGCTGCTTCGGACTGGCCCACCCAACCGGCGCAAAATATATCGCGCGACGAGAATTGCTCAAGGCGCGGGCACCGTTGCAACCCGCCTCCGGCGCCTGGTGTTCGCGCGGGCAAGCCGTTCTCTCAACAGGCTGTAGTACAACAGGCTGTCGTAGTAGTTGATTTCGGCCACATTCCCGACATCGGCGACATCGATGGAATATTCGCTACGCGCCTTGTTCTTGTGAACGGGCTGGACCCGCAAACCGAACTTGCGGCCCAGGGCGCGAAGGTCCTCGTCAAAGAATTCCTGAAAACCGACGAACGCAAAACCGCGAACGTTGTGCAGCGCCTCCTGGTAGTGCTTCCACTCCACCTGGCCGAACGGAACCGAATCGCGGACGCCGGACAGCATCCGCGTCATGCAGTTATCGAAGTACCAAAGCTTCGAGAATTCGATAAATGCACTGAGGGGCTTCGTGCCGCTTGTGAACCACTCTTTGAACGGGTGATCGTTCCTTACGCTGCTGTTATTCTTGAAGTAGTGCGCATCGAATCGCAACTGCGACACCACGCGCTCCACCGGGTCGCGCAGGAACGTGACTCGCTTGCGATCGTTTTCGCTTCCTCCGGCTTCCCCAACGCTCAAATGGCCGATGACAACTTTGGCGGATGTTTCTTGGGACAGATCAAGCGTCACTGTGTCCGGCGGATAGTAATAAGCTATTTCATCGTCACGAAAATTGTCTTCGATGATCGAGCGAAGCGATGTGCCGGCCGTCTTCGGGATGTGATAAATCATCAGCTCGGGCGGTTGCAGCGAATCGATAAGAACCGCAGCTCTCCGCCGCCACGAATTTTGGCGGGCCTGCTCCCCGAGTGTCGCCTGAAGGTCTTTATCGCGGGCAACCGCAAGTGCCGATGCCATCTGCGTTACAAAGTCCTCCGGACTCGGGGCCGCAAAAACACCCTTGTAGTCGACGCATTCGCGCATATCGCTGGTCACAACCACCGGCTTGCGCAGCGCGAAGTACTCGAACAGTTTCAACGGCGACGTCTTGCGCGCGATTTCCCCCGGCTCGAACGGAATCATCGCGATATCGAAATGGCGCGCGTAATGCACAAGTTGCTTGTATTCGATCTCGCCCAGAGCATGCACATTCGGCCGGTCCACGAGTTGGACGCTCCCGCCCATGTAATCCGGCCCAAGCAAGACGATGTTCCAATCCGGTCGGCGCGCCGCTACGTGATTTATCGCGTCGTACCACAGCCACGGCGCCAGGGCGCCAAAGTAGCCGATAATCGGCTTGCCCTGCTTCACAATGGCCGCCATTGGCTCCGGCAGTTCTACCGTTTCCAACGCCGTCTCGTAATGGTCGCAATCCACGCCATTCGGCAGATAGATAAGATTGTCATCCGATACGCGACCTTCAAGATCACGCACGAGGTCACGAGCTGTTACAACGACGCGGTCGTAAGTCTCGTCTGACACTGAAGCGAAGTTCCGAATCAGGTTATCGGTATTATGGGAGCTGATCTTCGGGTCGAAGTGGTCGACGTATTCATAGACGACCCTGTTCCCGTGGCTCCGGACAAGTTCGATCGACTCCGGCGTATACGGACTGACGGTGGAATAGAACGATACGATGGCGCCGCTTATCTCGTAGACGACGTCGATATCGTTGGTCACAAACAGGTTGTCGGCGATTTCCTCATATCCGTCCACCCGGTCGTGTCGCATGTTCGCCGTCAGGTACAGGACGAGCGCACCCTCCTGTGCCATGGCGACTGCCATATGCTGTGGCCGCTGATAAAGCGGTACGCCCCAATCGATAATGAGCGATTGAACAAAAACCTGGCGGCCTTCCTTGCGAGCCGCTGTCGCCAGCCGCAGAAAATCCGCCCGGTCAATCCTTCTGTGGTACTCAAGCGACTTTCGCGTCGCACCCGGTGCATCGACACCCGCACCGTCCGACAGGTACCTCCGGGGGTCTTGCAACTGCTGCGGGCTGGGATCAGCGGCGGCGCTGAGAATCTCGTTTGACACCCGCTCACCGTCGCCTCGCCCGGATAGCAGGCCCCGCACTCGCTGAATAGCTTCCGCCAACCGGTAGGCGCGTGACCCGGTAATACCAGTAAGCCACCCGCGGAGCTGCTCGATCCGAAAGTCCTTTTGCGAGATCACCGCCAACAGCGCCTGCACGGTCGTCTTCTCCGCGCTCAACTGCTGGCTCAGGGCAGCAATTACATGCTCATCTGTAATCGTATCCGACGTCGCTGCAGTCGCTTCCACGTCGCGTCCGTCCTCGTCACTCACCGGTAATTCCTCATGTTTCTTCAACAAAATGCCGTAGAACATCTACGCGGGCGCGCCACGTGTTGGCGTCGGCCGTCGCCCGCCTCGCACGCACCGAAGCGGCGTCGTTCTCGGTGGCGACGGCTTGATCGATGGCGGAGCAGAAGCCATCGCGCCCCGAGACATAGACACAGTCGTATTTGCGCGATTCGGTAATCGCGGTGGATACAACCGGCTTTCCAAGGGCAAGGTATTCGAACAGTTTGATCGGCGATACCGCCTCCGTCAGTGAATTCACGAGAAACGGAATGAGCGCAACATTAAAGCGCGCACCGTAACCCGCAATTTGGCTGTAATCCACCGGCGGCAGAATGTGGACGTTGGGCTGAGTCTTCATAGCGTCGGGCACGCTTTCGTCGTAGTCCGGCCCGATCAAGACGAATTCGTACTGAGGCCGCGCCGCAGCACATTCCAGTATCAAGTCGTAATCCAGCCAGGCGGCTAGTGCACCATAGTAACCGACAATCGGATTGCCGCGCTGTATCAAGTCGACGAAGCGGGCACTGAGTTTTGTCTGGACCAGCTCGGCCTCCTGGAAATGAGCGACATCCACGCCATTTTCAATCAACACGAGAGAACTGCAGCCGTTCGACTCCGCGTCTGCCTGCAGATCAGTTGCCGACACGACCACTCTCGCATCGGACCCGCCCAGTAAACGCCGGTGAAGTTCCCAGCGCTGCCGTGAAACCGACCGCCGGCTGATCTGCTCCGACACCTCATCGATGTAGTCATAAATGAGTTCATGCCCACGCGCGAGCCATTGATCGATATCGCTATTGTCTATCGAATTGTCA
Organism: Gammaproteobacteria bacterium; assembly: GCA_035701285.1. Taxonomy (GTDB): domain Bacteria; phylum Pseudomonadota; class Gammaproteobacteria; order Natronospirales; family DASSBR01; genus DASSBR01. The sequence continues at coordinate 26,878 of DASSNT010000092.1, forward strand.
GTCGACAGGATCATTACCTTGCTCGGCCGCAGCGTCTTGAGCAACGTCGACGCGCCCGATACCACGTAAAGTCGCGGCTGAATTTCGCGCGGGCCGCGCTCGCGTTCCGATGAATTGGGCGGATTAACATAGATTGCAATGGCGCCGCTGTTCGCCAGTTCGACGGCGAGGTGTTGCGGCCGCTGCCGGTAACGGAAGGCCCAGTCAACGGTTGAAAGGATGACGTACACCGTCTCCGGCTGACGGTTCAACAAGTTAGGGAACCGCCGGTACGCCGGCGCATAAACGGCCCGCATGAGCGGGTTGACGCCGTAGCGGGCAATAACCTTGCCGGCAAAGCGAGTCAGTCCCTCCTCGCCAACGAGCCGGACGGCGTTCTTTGCCTTTGCGGTGATGATGGCCTTCATTGAACCCCTACTGCTGCAAGAGCGGCTGCTTCAGGCATTCGAAACCATCACCGCCCCCGCGACCAGCGCATCGACGATGCGGCGACTCGCCTCGCCATCGCCGTACGGGTTGTGCGCAAAGCTCATCGCGTCGTAGGCGCTGGCATCGTCGAGCAGGCGCATGGATTCGTTGACGATACGCCGCTCGTCCGTGCCAACGAGGATAACGGTGCCGGCCTCGACAGCCTCCGGCCGCTCGGTTTTCTCCCGCATCACCAACACCGGTTTGCCCAATGACGGCGCCTCCTCCTGGACCCCGCCTGAATCGGTGAGGATCAGGTAAGACTGTCTCATCAAATAGACAAACGGCAGATAGTCGACAGGTTCGATCAGATGCACGTTCGGCCGCGTCCCCAGAATCCTGTTGACCGGCCGCCGGACGTTGGGATTCAAATGGACGGGGTAAACGATTTGTACATCGTCGCGCTCCGCCAGGGCCGCCAGCGCTTCGCAGATACGCTCAAACCCGCCGCCAAAGCTTTCGCGACGATGTCCGGTGACGAGGATGAGTCGCTTGCCTTCATCCACAAACGGGAACGTCGCCTTCATCTGCGCCTGAAGCGAGGCAGCGGCGTCAAGCTTGCGGACCGTTTCAAGCAACGCGTCCACGACGGTATTGCCCGTCACCGTGATCCGGCCCTCGGCAATCCCCTCATGGACCAGGTTGTCGTGTGCCGTCTGTGTGGGCGCAAAATGCAGACCGGCAATGCCGGCGGTCAACTTGCGATTGACCTCCTCCGGCCAGGGGCTGTAGATGTCGCCGGTCCTGAGACCGGCCTCGACATGACCCACTGGAATCTGCCGGTAATAGGCGGCGAGGCTCGCGGCAAGCGTGGTCGTGGTGTCGCCATGGACGAGCACACGATCCGGGGCGAAATCGGCCAATACAGCCTGCATACCGGTCAACACCGTCGTGGTGATGTCCGTCAGGCCCTGGCCCGGCTTCATCGCGTCGAGATCGTAGTCAGGCTTGATCTCGAACAACTCAAGTACCTGATCCAGCATCTCCCGATGCTGCGCGGTCACGCAGACACGGCTGTCCACTCGCGGCTCCGCTTCAAGCGCCCGCACGACCGGCGCCATCTTGATCGCCTCCGGGCGGGTGCCGAAGACCGTGAGAATCTTGAGAGTGGACATAAATGCGGGCTCGATGTCACGCCGGCGGAGCGGGCCGCGAGGCGTTAATTCGTAGGATGCCAAATTTCTGCGGCCGTGCTCTGGGCTTTATTTGTGGCTTCCATCCCATTCGAGCACATTGGCCCGTTCAATTGTTGAACGCGCGTATTTTGGGTTGGAACGAGGAGTCAGTCAAGAGCTACAAGAAACGTTATGAAAGTTCTCCGGGAGCGTTCCGTCTGAACCCGGTGCAGAGCCACCTGATCGCGTGCACGATCTTACCGGCGCCTCGCACGATGAGCGATCGACGCTTGAAAACGGCAAGGTGAACTGCGCCGTTGGCGTCGATCGGCGTCATTGACAAGGGATGCCAGGGCTTGGCCGAAACCGTAATCCGGGACGGGTCAATGAGTACCGGGACGCGCTCCATGCCGAGGTCGTCACGAAACTGGAGCGAGACCAGCCACCCGCCATCCGCCGGAATCGCGCCCTTCTCAAGATCGAAGAGCCAGCGCGTGCTGTCGTGCGGCGCAGGCCGAGCGGCCCCGACCTCTGTCACATACGCTGCGTCTTCGGCGCGAACAATGAGCAAAGTGCATGCATCGGGGGCAACGCCTGCCGGACACTCCCCTACCATTCGGGCCGCGCGGCCGTCGACCTTGAGCGACAGGGCCAACACCTGTTGATGCTGCCCGACGGTCAGCACCCTGCGCGGGTCAGCCGAACGCAGCGCGGAAAGGAGGCGCTGCTCGCGCAGGCTCGCCGTGCCGCGGTCGACCAGCGTCGTGAGTTCGGGAGCGCACCGGCAAAGATATTCGACGGTCTCCAGATCTACCTGCGCGCCCGCCCCTCGCAGTAGCGGCTTAAGAATGTGCTCCTGCACCACGCGGCGCAGCGCCTGCTCGCTGACGAGCACATCCCGCCGTAGAATGCTGGCGCTCTCCATCCAATGCCTCACCAATGCCGAGGTATCGGGCGGGGGGTCCGGCTGCAGCGCGCGAAACAAATCCGACGCTTTTGCGAATTCAGCCATGGCACAGAGCGCGAACAGGCATTGTCGCTCGGGCGGGGCTCCGTTCCACTGTCGCTCCGGTGCCATCTCGATAAACGCGCGCAGCAACGCCGCAAGCTCCCGAAGCGGACCTGGCTCCGCCTTGGGGTCGAAAAGCTGCAGAAAGCGGTAAAGGTGAAACCACCCGTCCGCTTTCAGGAACATGTCCCAGTAGACGTCGCTCAGCTGCGACTCGCCGGCGGCCTGAACCAGGCCTGCGCAAATATGCTCCTGCGATAAATAGCTAAGGAGATTGGCGGTCCGGCTTGCCATGGCGGTCATCGACGTATCGCCCGGCCGTTCGCGATACAGATAGATGATGTCGTGGACGATGTTGATGCGCTCCGCCTCCAGCAGCGCCTTCGTCATCGGGACAATGTCGTTGGAACGAGGAACGCTGGGGAAACAGAACCTGTGCTCAAGCCAGAAATTTCGACGGAAAAGGCGATTCCAGCAGGCCCGATTGCGTATCAGCGCCGGCACGTCGGCTACCCCTACACCCTTTCGAGGCTCGCCAAACGCACCCCATTGATACATTGGCCGCCACGTTCGCATGGCGGAAAACTTCAGAAAGTTCCCGACTACCATGTCCGGCTGCCCATCGCGCGCCGAGCGCAGCATGATCTCGTACGCACGGGGCGGCACAAGGTCATCGCCATCGCAGAAAGCAATATATGGCGCCTGTGCAAGCTCGACGCCGTAGTTCCGCGCTTGTCCGCCGCTATGACCAATGGCGCGAACCAGTTTGATCCGGCTGTCCTCTGCAGCGAAGGCTGACGCGATTGTCCAGGTAGCGTCCGTAGAGTGATCGTCAACGACGATAACTTCGATGTCCGTCTCTTGGCCGATCAGGATGCTGGACAAGCATTCGCCGATCCAATCCGCGACGTTGTGAGAGGTCACGATGACGGAGATGTCTGGCACACCTGGCATTCCCGATCATCCGGCCTGCAATGATTCAAGCAGGTTCAGAAAAGCCCGCGACATGTCGAACGGCGTGTATCGCGTCGCGAATTCGCGCGCCGCGACGCCATCCGCCCGTGCCGTTTCGAGCGCCGATTCTGCCGCCCGCGCCAGGTTCGATTCCGGCTCGCCGTCAGTATCGTAGAAGCTGACCCAGCGTTCGCCTTCGAACTGCTTGACCAGATGCGGCTCGGCCGGCAACACGCACGGCCGGCCGAACGTCGCAGCCAGGTACACACTCCCTGAGTTAAGCACACGCCTGTATGGAAACACCATGACATCCGCCGCCTTGAACCATAGCTGCAGGTCGCAGTCTTCGATATACGAATGGTACCGGACCAGCCGGACGGATCGCGGCAAGGCCGCCTCAATAGCCTCCACCGCCTCCGGCCAGGTCTTCCCGGCCAGCAGAAGCGTAAGGTCTTGGACCTGCCGGGACATCAACTCGGCGGCGGCCAGCAGCGTATCCAGCCCCTTGTACAAGCGAAGCTGCCCGACAAACCCCAACGTGGGGCTGGATGGCGGCACGTCCAGAATAGCCCGCGCCTGTTCACGGCTCACCGAGTGAGCATAGATGCCTTGATAACTGGAATGAGGAATTGTGCGCAGCTTATCGGCAGGCAACTCGTAAGCATCGGCGACAGCCTCTGCCGTGTACGGGTTGAGCTGAATGATGACGGTGGAGAATTCGATCAGCAACTGCGCGAGGTCATGTTCCAGGTCCGCGTACTTAACCT
>DASSNT010000093.1:0-19762 GCA_035701285.1 Gammaproteobacteria bacterium
CGGATGCTCGACAACTTTGTATCGCCGTACGACGCGACGGTCGTCGACCGGCTGAATGCTGCCGGCATGGTGTTGCTCGGCAAGACCAACATGGACGAGTTCGCGATGGGTTCGTCGAACGAGACCAGCTATTACGGCGCCGTCAAAAACCCATGGGATCTCGAGCGCGTGCCGGGCGGCTCGTCCGGCGGTTCAGCCGCCGCGGTCGCCGCGCGTCTGGCGCCGGCGGCGACCGGCACCGACACCGGCGGCTCGATTCGACAGCCTGCGGCACTGTCCGGTATTACCGGCCTCAAGCCCACCTACGGGCGCGTGTCGCGCTACGGCATGATCGCCTTCGCCTCCAGCCTCGACCAGGCCGGCACGCTGACTGCGAGCGCGGAGGACGCGGCGCTGCTGCTGAACCAGATGGCGGCGTTCGATCCGAAGGATTCGACCAGCGTGGAGCAACCGGTGCCGGATTACGTCGCCGCGCTCGACAAGTCGATGAAAGGCCTGAAGATCGGCGTGCCGCGCGAGTTCTTCGACGAAGGTCTGGAAGCTGGCGTGGAAAAGGCCGTGCGCGAGGCGCTGGACGTCTACCGCGACATGGGCGCGGAAGTCGTCGACGTCAGCCTGCCGAACCTCGGCCTGTCGGTGCCGACGTATTATGTTGTCGCGCCGGCCGAGTGCTCGTCCAACCTGTCGCGCTTCGACGGCGTGCGCTTCGGCTACCGCTGCGAAAATCCGAAAGACCTGCTCGACCTTTACACCCGCTCGCGCGGTGAAGGTTTCGGCCCGGAGGTGAAGCGGCGCCTGATGACCGGCACCTATGTGCTGTCGGCGGGCTATTACGACGCCTATTACCTGAAGGCGCAGAAAACGCGCCAGCTTATTGCGGCCGACTTCAAGCGCGCATTCGAGACAGTCGACGTGCTGATGGGGCCAACCACGCCGACGCCGGCGTTCGGCATCGGCGAAAAGACCGGCGACCCGATCACGATGTATCTGAACGACATCTACACGATCGGCGTGAACCTGGCTGGCCTGCCGGCGCTGTCGGCCCCGATGGGCTTTGTCGACGATCTGCCGGTCGGCCTGCACATCATCGGCAACTATTTCGATGAAGCCGGTATACTCGCCGCCGCGCATCAGTATCAGCTACAGACCGATTGGCACAAGCAAACGCCGAAGGGATTTGCCTGAGATGGAATGGGAAACCGTAATAGGCCTCGAGATCCACACCCAACTCGCGACGCGCAGCAAGATTTTTTCCAGCGCGTCCACTGAATATGGCGCGCCGCCGAATACGCAGGCGAACCTGGTCGATCTGGGCTACCCGGGCGTGCTGCCGGTGCTGAACCGCGAGGCGGTGCGGATGGCGGTGAAATTCGGCCTGGCGATCGGCGCAACCATTACCGAACGTTCGATCTTCGCGCGCAAGAACTATTTTTACCCCGACCTGCCGAAGGGCTACCAGATCAGCCAGTACGAGTTGCCGGTGGTTGCCGGCGGTCAGCTCAAGATCGAGCTCGACGACGGCACCGTCAAGACGATCAACCTGACGCGCGCGCATCTCGAAGAAGACGCCGGCAAGTCGCTGCACGAAGCATTTGCCGACAAAACCGGCATCGATCTGAACCGGGCGGGCACACCTCTGCTGGAGATTGTGTCCGAACCGGAAATGCGCTCGGCCAAAGAAGCCGTCGCCTACATGAAGAAGCTGCACAGCCTGGTGCGCTACCTGGAAATTTCCGACGGCAACATGCAGGAAGGCTCGTTTCGCTGCGACGCCAACGTATCGGTGCGGCCGAAGGGTGAGGAGAAGTTCGGCACTCGCGCCGAACTCAAGAACCTGAACTCGTTTCGCTTCGTCGAGCAGGCGATCAATTTTGAAGTTGAGCGCCAGATCGATTTGTTGGAAGCGGGCGGCACCGTCGTGCAGGAAACGCGGCTCTATGATCCGACCAAGCACGAAACGCGGTCAATGCGCACCAAGGAAGAAGCGAATGACTATCGCTATTTCCCGGATCCGGATCTGCTGCCATTGGAGATCGATGAGACGTTCATCGAAGAGGCGCGCGCCGATCTGCCGGAATTGCCGGATGCCAAGAAGGCACGCTTCCAGTCGCAGTACGAGCTGTCGGATTATGACGCCGGCGTGCTGACCGCCAGTCGCGATCTGGCCGATTACTACGAGGCGGTCGTCGAGGCGCTGGCGGCGCAGCCGAAGCTCGCCGCAAACTGGGTCATGGGCGAACTGTCGGCGGCGTTGAACCGCGACGGCATCGACATCGGCGCGAGCCCGATCGACAGCGAAGCGCTGGCGCAGTTGCTGACGCGTATCACGGACAACACGATTTCGGGCAAGATCGCCAAGGAAGTCTTCGAGGCGATGTGGAACGGCGAGGGCGGTGCCGACGAAATCATCGACCAGCGCGGCCTGAAGCAGATTACCGACACCAGCGAAATCGATGGCATCATCGAGGAGGTGATTGCGGCGAACCCGGATCAGCTTGCACAGTACCGTGGCGGCAAGGACAAGCTGTTCGGCTTCTTTGTCGGGCAGGTAATGAAGGCGACTCGCGGCAAGGCGAATCCGCAGCAGGTGAATGAGCTGTTAACGCAAAAACTCGGCTGATTCGTTGCCTCTTGTTCCCCTCTCCCTTTTTCTTGCTCCTTCTCCCCTTTAAGGGGAGAAGGTTGGGACGAGGGTTGCGCCGCGAAGCGGCGTGGTTTAATTGCCCCTCACCCCCTGCCTTCGCAGGGGCAGGTTCTAACCCTCTCCCAGTAGCGGGGAGAGGGGATTAAGACAGCCGCGTCCCCGTACTTCCGCAAACCCTGCAATCAGGATCGCGCGAAATCCGCGCGGTGCGCCATTCTCCGGTCAGCGCGGCATAGCGCCACAGGGTTCCCGGCCGCGTTCCCCCCAGCCCCGTCAGCCGCTTCAACGCCTCCACCGCCAGCGCCGCGCCGATGACGCCGACCAGCGGCGTAAATACACCGTTGCCGGCGCAATCCTCCAGCCCTTCGTCAGCTTCCGAGTAGAGGCAGGCATAGCAGGAACTATCGGCGACACTGCTGTCGAACACCGCGAGCTGGCCGTCGTAACGAATGGCGGCACCTGAAATCAGCGGCTTTCGTGCAGCGACGCACGCGGCGTTCAGCGCGAACCGACTGCCGAAGTTGTCAGTGGCATCAACCACCAGATCAGCCTTCGCGACTTCGTTCGCGAGTGCGTCATCCTGCAGCCGCGCGGCAAGCGGAATTAACTCGATGGTTGAATTCACCGCGGCAAGGCGCGTACAAGCGGCCTCTGCTTTCCCCGTGCCGACGTCGACTTCCGCGTACAGCGACTGGCGCTGCAGGTTCGTCAGATCCACGCCATCGAAGTCGTTCAGCACCAGAGTCCCCACGCCCGCCGCGGCGAGATAATGCGCGGCCGGTGAGCCGAGCCCGCCCAGGCCGACGATCAGTACGCGCGCGTTGTTCAAATGCGCCTGCTGCTCGGCGCGAAAGCCGGGCAGGGAAAAATGGCGGGCGTAGCGGAGGCGGTCGGACACTTTGCGCTCGGGTGGATTCCGGGGGTATTTTAACAGTCATAACAACGCGAAACCCGAATTCGAAGGAGAGAATCATGGGCCACAATGTCGCGCAAAAGCTGATCGAATCGCATCTGGTCGAGGGCACGATGACGCCCGGCGAGGAAATCGGCATCAAAATCGACCAGACGCTGACGCAGGATGCGACCGGCACGCTGGTAATGCTCGAATTCGAGGCGATGAAGGTTCCGCGCGTCAAAACGGAATTGTCGGCGCAGTATATCGACCACAATCTGCTGCAGACCGACTTCAGGAACGCCGACGACCACCTGTTCCTGCGCAGCGCCTGCAAGAAGTTCGGCGTCTGGTACAGCCGGCCCGGCAACGGCGTGAGCCACCCGACTCACCAGCAGCGCTTCGGCAAACCCGGCAAGACGATGGTCGGCTCCGACAGTCACACCCCGGCGGGCGGCGCCATCGGTATGCTGGCGATTGGCGCCGGCGGACTGGAAGTCGCGATGGCGATGGCAGGCGAGCCGTTTTACACCAAAATGCCCAGAGTCATGGGCGTGAAACTGACCGGAACACTGCCCGACTGGGTGAGCGCCAAGGACGTCATTCTCGAAATGCTGCGCCGCCACGACGTCGACGGCGGCGTCGGCAAGATCATTGAATATTACGGACCGGGCCTCGCGCAACTCTCGGCAATGGATCGGCACGTGATCGCCAACATGGGCGCGGAGCTGGGGGCGACCACTACCGTCTTTCCATCCGACGACATTGTCCGGCGCTTTCTGAAAGGCGAGGGACGCGAAAACGACTGGACGGAACTGCTTGCCGATGACGATGCCGAGTACGACGAGCACGACGAAATCGATCTGTCGACACTGGAGCCGCTGATCGCGAAGCCGAGCAGCCCCGGCAACGTTGTGCCGGTCAGCGAGGAGGCCGGCAAACCGATATATCAAAGCTACGTCGGCTCGTCTGCTAATCCGGGCCTTCGCGACTTTGCCATCGCGGCGCTGATTGTCGATGGCAAGCAAGTGAACGATGGCGTGTCGTTCGATATCAACCCGACCTCTCGGCAGATACTCGAGAACCTTGCCAACCTCGGCCTGCTGCAAAAGCTGATTCATTCCGGCGCACGCATTCACCAGGCCGGCTGCAACGGCTGCATCGGCATGGGCCAGGCGCCGGCTAGCGGCCGCATCAGCGTGCGCACCGTACCACGCAATTTTCCCGGCCGTTCCGGCACCAGGGAAGATTCGGTCTATCTCTGCAGTCCCGAGACCGCGGCGGCATCAGCGCTCACCGGGAAGATCACCGATCCGCGCACGCTTGGCATCGAGTACCCGCGTTTCGAAGAACCGGATGAAGTCGTCGTCAACCTGGACATGCTCGTCAAACCGGCGGACGCGGGCGAGGCCGTCGAGCTTGAAAAGGGGCCCAACATCAGGCCGCTGCCGGACTTCGACGCGCTGCCGGACAAGCTCGGCGGTCCGGTGCTGATCAAGGTGGGCGATGACATTTCAACGGATGAAATCATGCCGGCCGGCTCGCAGGTGCTGCCGTTTCGCAGCAATATCCCGGAGATCAGCAGATTTGTCTTTTGGCAGGTCGACGAAAGTTATCCGGAGCGCGCGCTCAAGCACAAGGAGCAGGGCCACTTTATCGTCGGCGGCGCCAACTACGGCCAGGGCTCCAGCCGGGAGCACGCGGCGCTTGCGCCGCGCTACCTTGGCGTCAAGGCCGTGCTGGCGAAGAGCTTCGCGCGGATTCATCAGCAAAACCTGATGAACTTCGGCATTTTGCCGCTAACGTTCAAAAACGACGCGGATTACGACAGCATCGAGCAGGGCGACGAACTGCTGATCGAAAACGCGCGCGACGCGCTCGGCGACGGCGCGAGCATCAAGGTCAGCAACAAAACGAAAAACCAGACTTACGACACGGAACATTCAATGAGCCGCCGGCAAACCGAGATGGTGCTCAAGGGCAGCCTGCTCGCGGTGGTACGGGAGAAGCATGCATGAATGAGCCAGGTTATCGGGCCGATACCCCGTCCACCGTCCGACGGACGCCGGTCAAACAGCAGATCAAGCGGGGCCTGTGGGTGTTCGCTCTGGTTCTGGTGCTGATTTTTATTCTGCAGAACATCCAGACGGTGGCGTTAACCTACTGGTTCTGGGGCTTCCAGTGGCCGCTGGCGCTGCTAATTATTATCACGCTGGCCGTGGGCATGCTGCTTGGCTGGGCGCTGACGCGGCTCGTCCAGGCCAGACGGCGGTCGTAACCGGCATCGCCGGACCTTTCGCTCGTCCCGGTCTTACATTAAGCTGACGGCCGAACAGAAGGGGGCCGCCGCCTTGCATCAGTGGGCTGAGTACGCGAAATTTTTCGCCGCGTTGCTGGCGATGACAAATCCGATCGGCGCGATCCCGATCTTCATCGACCTTACGACGACCGAAACCGAATCGCAGCGCAAACGTACCGCTTTCAGCGCCGCGCTGACGGCCCTGGTCGTGCTGGTGGTCTCGCTCCTGGCAGGGGAACTGATCCTCAACTTTTTCGGTATCAGCATCGCGTCGTTCCGCGTCGCTGGCGGCATTCTGTTACTGCTGATGGCGCTGTCGATGCTGCAGGCGCGTATCGGCGCGGTGAAGCAGACGGCGGGGGAACGGCAGCGCGGCGTCGAGCAGGATTCAGTGGCGGTGGTGCCGCTGGGCCTGCCGCTGCTGGCCGGTCCGGGCGCAATCAGTACGGTTATTCTGTACTCGCATCACGGCGCGCCGTGGTGGCACGGCATCGGTCTGGCGATCACGATCACGATCATCGCGCTGATTATCTGGTTGTCATTCCGGGCGGCGCCGTTGCTCGTTCGCGCGCTGGGTAAAACCGGTATCAACGTCGTCACCCGAATCATGGGCCTCATCACGGCTGCCATCGGCGTGGAATTCATCGCGGCGGGGCTCCGGGCGCTGTTCCCGGTGCTCAGCTGAGTCAGCGCTGCTCTTGCAGCAGCCGGCCCGCGGCGAGCGCGGCTTCGATGTCCTCGGCCGCCCGAGGCCGGCTGATCAGGAATCCCTGGCCTTCGTCGCACCCCTGCGAGCGCAGAAAGTCGAGTTGCGCGTCGGTCTCGATACCTTCGGCGATGATGTGTTTGCCGAGCGTCTTCGCCATGCTGATGATGGCACGCGTAATGACGGTTTGCTGATCGTCTTTTGGAATTCCGGCGACGAAGCTGCGGTCGATCTTCAGGCAATCCACTGGCAGGTCGCGCAGATACGCCAGCGATGAATAGCCGGTGCCGAAGTCGTCGATCGCCAGCGTCACGCCCAGGTTGTTGAGTTCCTGCACGGTTTCTCGATACGCGGCCGGGTTGTCCATCAGCGTGCTTTCGGTAATTTCAAGCTGCAGGCAGGCCGGGTCGAGGCCAGTCATCTCCAGCGTGTTTTTGATGTGCTCGACGACGTCCGGCTGGCGGAACTGCGACACCGACAGGTTGACCGCAATGCGCGGCAGCGTGTGTTGCGCGCGTTGCCACTTCACGGCCTGCCGACAGGCCGTTTCCAGCACCCAGCTGCCGAGCGGGCGGATCAGGCCCGTATCTTCAGCGAGTCCGATGAACTGGTCGGGCGGAATCAGGCCGAACTGCGGATGCTGCCAGCGGACCAGCGCTTCAACGCCGACGATTTCGCCGCTTTGGAGGCTGACCGTGGGCTGGTACTGCAGCATGAACTCGTCGCGGTCGGCGGCCTGGCGAAGGTGGTTTGCAATGCGCAGCTTCTCGTGCACCTGGCGATTGATGCCGGGATCGTAAAAGCGGTATGTGTTGCGGCCCTGGCGCTTGGCCTGGTACATCGCCGCGTCTGCATTGGCGGTCAGCGCTGCCGCGTCTTCGCCGTCCTTGGGATAGCAGCCGATACCGGCGCTCGCGGACAGGAACAACCGTTCGCCATGCACCACGAACGGTTCGGACAGCTTGCCGAGCAGCTTGTCGATCACCAGGCCGATGTTGTCCGCGTCCGTGGCGTCCGGCAGCAGCACTGCGAACTGGTCACCCGACAACCGCGCGACCGTGTCGACTTCGCGCAGGTTGGTAGCGAGCCGGGCGGCGACTTCGTGCAGCACCGCGTCGCCCGCCTTGTGGCCGAGCGAATCGTTGATCAGCCGGAAGCCGTCGAGGCCGATGACGGCGATGCCCAGTTCGCCCCGGTCCTTGCGCGCCTGTTCGATCGCCACCACCAGGTCGTGCTCGAACAAGCTGCGCCCCGGCAGCCGGGTAAGCGGGTCGTGGCTGACCAGAAAGTCGACCCGGCTCTGATAGTTTCTCAGTGCCGACACGTCGGTCAATACATCAACGTAATTGATGATCTCGCCGCGGTCGTCGCGCACCGTGTTGATGCTGACCAGACTGGTAAAGTGGCCGCCGGACTTGCGGCAGCACACCAGTTCGCCCTGCCAGTGCCCACCGTCGCGAGCGGCGGTTACGGCGCGCTGGTACTCGGTTGAACCGCTGGAACGGTCGCCGCCGTCAATCAGGTCGGGTGCGTGGCCGACGACGGAGCGCAGCGTATGGCCGGTGATATTGGTGAAGGCGGGGTTCGCCCAGACGATGCGCCGCGCGGGGTCGGTGATGATCACTGCCTCGACCATCGTGGCGAGCGTACTGGCCGCTACCCGCAGATGGTTTTCGCGGCGCTTGCGCGCGCTGATTTCCCGCGCCAGCCCGTAAACGCCGCTGATCTGTTCGTCGTCGGCGAGCGGCGCAAATGTAATGTCGATCTCGAATCGGCTGCCATTGCGATTCCGGCAGACGAGTTCGCCGCGGCTGACGACGCCATCGGCGGCCTGCCGAAAAAGATCGTGTGCGAGGGTGACGAAGTCGGCGTCCACCGCCTCTTGCAGCAACATGCCGCGCATGTCATCGGCGCTGTAGCCGGACATCCGGCTCCACACCGGGTTGATGCGCAAGAAATGGCCGTTGAGGTCGAATTCGGCGATCGGGTTCGGGTTCATCTCGAACAGCAGCCGCTGGCGGCGCGCGCTCGTCGGCGGACTCAACTGCATAGAATTAACCGTCACGGTATCCCTCCCGTTCCGGCCGCCTGGCGGCCGTCACGCGGTCATTGCCGGACAAATCCCGGTAGCACCGTATGTTCTCATATCCGGCGTCGGCGAGCAGTGACGCGAGTGGCTCGCGCTGGTCGTAGCCATGCTCCAGCATCAGGCTGCCGCCGGCAACCAGCCGGGCCGGGGCAGCCGCGGCGATGGCGGCCAGCGCCTCCAGGCCGCTGGGTCCCGCGACCAGCGCGCGGTGCGGCTCATAGCTCAGCTCCGGTGCGGCCAGATGCGCGTCCTGCTCGGCAATGTAAGGTGGATTGCTGACGATCAGTTCGCAGGTGAGATCGCCCAGCGGCGCTACCCAGGAGCCGTGGCGGAATTCGACGTTCCGGAGGCCCAGTGCCGAGGCATTGGCGCGCGCCACGTCCAGCGCCGCGGGTGACACGTCGGTGGCGATGACGCGGCAGCGCGGTCGCTCACTGGCAATGGCCAGCCCGATCGCACCGCTGCCCGTGCCGAGATCGGCCACCGTCCAGTTGGCTTCGACCGGAATGGCGATCAGCGCCTGTTCCACCAGCGTCTCGGTCTCCGGGCGCGGGATCAGCGTGTCGCGGTTGAGCTTCAGCGCCACCGACCAGAACTCGCGCTCGCCGGTAATATAGGCGAGCGGCTCGCCGGCCCGGCGGCGCTGAAGCAGGGCGCGGAAACGCTCGACGGCAGCCGCGTCAGGCGTCAGTTCCGGGCGGGCATGCAGAAAGCTGCGCGGCCGCGAAAGCACGTGGCACAGCAGCAGTTCTGCATCCAGCCGCGTAAGCGGCGGCGTGCCGCCTGCAGACGGGACGCATGCTTCGCGCAATAAGGTGTCGAGGGTTGCCATCATAGAGAATGGAGATATCTTATCCCTTTGTGGCCCTTGTAGTAGTGCTATTTCCGGCGCGTGAGAGCAGAGCCGGCGGCGTGGTACAATAACCGCTTGTTTTATCGAAAAATGCGCTCCGCTTCACGGTATATAACCGCGGCCACGCGGCAGTGCTGATGCTTTTCGACGGACGAAAGGTTCTCGTCCGTCCTGCCTTTTTATTTTTCAGACGAGATTACTGTTATGAAGCTGATCGATCGCTTGAATGAAATCCGTTCTTTCGGTGGCAAGGCCAAGACCCAGGGACTGCCTGACGAGGTTATCGCGCGCTTCGCGGAGTCGGATCCGAAGCTGGAGCAGGCGATCGACGAGGCGGTCGCCGCGCACAAGCAATTGCGCGAGACATTCCCGGAGCTGCTCAAGCTCGATGAAGTCGAGCAGATTCATGCGATCCAGAGCCGCTTCGTCAACTTCTATCCGGACGATGCCGTCAACCCGTACGTGTCTCTGGCGGCGCGGGGGCCGTGGTTGATTACGGCCAAGGGCGCCGTGCTGCACGACTCCGGCGGCTACGGCATGCTCGGCCACGGCCACGCGCCGGACGCGATTCTAGACGCGATGAACAAGCCGCACGTGATGGCGAACATCATGACGCCGAACTTCGGCCAGCGCCGCTTCGTCGACGCCCTCATGCGCGAGATCGGTCACCGTCGCGATAATGGCTGCCCGTTCGACCGCTTCCTGTGCATGAACAGCGGCTCGGAGGCCGTGACGGTCGCCGCACGCATTACCGATGTGAACGCCAAGCTGCAGACGGACCCGGGTGCCCAGCATGCCGGCAAGACCATTAACCTGCTCGGCCTGGCCGGCGGCTTCCACGGCCGCACCGATCGTCCGGCGCAGTTTTCCGATTCGAGCATGAAGGCCTATCAGCACCATCTGGCGTCGTTTCGCGACCGCCGCAACCTGCTGAAGGTCGAGCCGAACAACCTCGATCAACTGCGCGACGTTTTCGCGACCGCCGAAGCTCGCAACATCTTCATCGAGGCGTTCTTCCTGGAGCCGGTGATGGGCGAGGGCGATCCGGGCATGGCAATCACGCCGGAGTTTTATGCGCTGGCGCGATCGTTGACCCGCGCGCACGGCACGCTGCTGCTGGTGGACTCCATTCAGGCGGGGCTGCGGGCGCAGGGCTGCCTGTCGATTGTCGATTACCCCGGCTTCGAAAATCTCGAGGCGCCGGACATGGAAACGTATTCCAAGGCCATCAATGCAGGCCAGTATCCGCTGTCGGTGCTGGCGATGGGGCAGCGCGCTGCCGACCTGTACCGCAAGGGTATCTATGGCAACACGATGACGGCCAACCCGCGCGCGATGGACGTCGGCGCGACGGTGCTGGAGGCGGTGACGCCGGAGATGCGCGAGAACATCGTTGCCCGCGGCCGCGAATTCGTCGAAAAGCTCGAAAAGCTGGCGAAGGAACTGGACGGGCCAATCACGCGCGTGCAGGGCACCGGTCTGCTGTTCAGTTGTGAGCTGGATCCGCGCTACAAGTGCTTCGGCCGCGACAGCACCGAGGAATATCTGCGCATGAACGGCATCGGTGTGATTCACGGCGGCGCCAATTCGCTACGCTACACGCCGCACTTCAACATCACTTCGGCGGAAATCGATCTGATTGTCGAGGCGACCCGCGACGCGCTGCTCAACGGGCCGCAGCAGGCGGCGGCGCCGACGGCGATGCATGCGTAATACGCCGATGTCCGTATACGCCAACGTCCTGGAGATGATCGGCAATACGCCGCTCGTCGAGTTGACGCATCTCGATACCGGTCCGTGCCGGCTGTTCGTCAAGCTGGAATATATGAACCCGGGCGGTTCGGTCAAGGACCGCATCGGTCTGTCGATGATCGAGGAAGCCGAACGGCGCGGCGATCTGAAAGCCGGCGACACGATCATCGAAGCCACTGCCGGTAACACCGGCATCGGCCTTGCACTGGTTGCGGCGCAGAAAGGCTACCGGTTGAAGCTTTTCATCCCGGACAAGATGAGCCAGGAGAAGATTTTCAACCTGCGCGCGATGGGCGCCGAAGTGGTGCTGACACGTTCCGATGTGGGCAAGGGTCATCCGGAGTATTACCAGGACCTGGCCGCGCGTGTTGCCAGGGAGACGGGCGCGTACTTCATTAACCAGTTTGGCAACCCTGACAACGTCAAGGCGCACGAAGAGCACACCGGCCCCGAAATCTGGGAGCAGATGGACCACGACCTCGATGCGGTCGTGGTCGGCGTCGGCAGCAGCGG
The DNA here is from genome assembly GCA_035701285.1 of Gammaproteobacteria bacterium. Classification (GTDB taxonomy): domain Bacteria; phylum Pseudomonadota; class Gammaproteobacteria; order Natronospirales; family DASSBR01; genus DASSBR01. The sequence goes on from DASSNT010000093.1 coordinate 11,749, forward strand.
CACGATTACCGGCATCGGCAAATACATGCAGCGCGTGGCGCCGGATGTCGAGATGGTGCTGGCGGATCCGGAAGGCTCGGTGCTGCACGACTACATCAAGACGGGCAAGCTGGGCGACAAAGGCACCTGGCTGGTCGAAGGCATCGGCGAGGATTTCATCCCGAGCATTTGCGATATCTCGCTGGCGAAGCGTGCCTATAGCATCCCCGACAAGGAGTCTTTCGAGACCGCGCGGCTGGTGCTGCGTGAAGAAGGGCTGCTGCTGGGTTCCTCGTCCGGCACATTGATTGCCGCCGCGCTGCGTTACTGCCGCGAGCAGACCGAGCCGAAGCGCGTGGTGACGCTGGGCGCGGATACCGGCAACAAGTATCTGTCGAAGATGTACAACAACTTCTGGATGCTTGAGCACGGCTTCATGAAGCGCGAGCCGCGCGGCGACCTGAGCGACATCATCGGCCGTCCGCACGCCGAGCGAGCCTCGGTGTATGTCAGCCCGGACGATACGCTGTTGACGGCACACAACCGGCTGCGCAACAACGGGTTTTCACAGTTGCCGGTGATCGACGACGGGAACTTCGTCGGCGCGGTCACCGAAACCGACATCCTGATTCGCGTTTCCGATGAGCCTGAAGCCTTTCACGCGGCGGTGCGTACCGCCATGAACCCGGGCTTCCCGCGGCTCAACGTCGCCACGCCGATTAGCGCCTTGCTGTCGCTGCTGGAAACGGAGTCGGCGGTCGCCGTCGTGGATGAACAGGAAGCATTTATCGGCCTGATCACACGTACCGACGCGCTTAATTTCGTGCGTAAACAGATTCAATAGCAACCTATGTAGGCCGGGATAAGCGCAGCGTTCCCGGCAACTCCGCCGGCAACGGCCTGCGGCCTTATGCCGGCCTACACAGACAAAGGCAGAGCCATGAGCGATAACAAAACCCACCGCTTCGCCACCCGCGCTATTCACGCCGGCCAGCACCCCGACCCGACAACCGGCGCGGTGATGCCGCCGATTTATACGTCCTCGACCTACGCCCAGGAAAGTCCGGGCGTGCACAAGGGCTACGAATACTCGCGTACCCAGAACCCGACACGCAACGCCTACGAGCGCAGCGTCGCCGGGCTCGAAGGCGGCGTCGCGGGTTTCGCGTTTGCCTCCGGCATGGCCACCACCGGCACGATTCTGGAACTGATCGACTCCGGCAGCCATGTCATCGCGATGGATGACATGTACGGCGGCACATACCGCCTGTTCGACGGCGTGCGCAAGCGCTCCGCCGGGCTCGACTTCAGCTTCGTCGATTTGCGCGATCCGGCGGCGCTGGAAGCGGCGATTCGACCCGACACGAAGCTGATCTGGGTGGAAACGCCGACCAATCCGGTGCTGAAGCTGGTCGATCTGCAGGCCGTCGCGGCAATTGCCAAAAAGCACGGCATTCTGACCATCGCCGATAACACCTTTGCGACGCCGTGGAACCAGCGTCCGCTGGATTTCGGCTTCGACATCGTGATGCATTCGGCGACCAAGTACCTCAGCGGCCACTCCGATATGGTCGGCGGCATCGCCGTCGTTGGCGAGCGCGAAGACCTGGTCGAGCAGATGGCTTATCTGCAGAACTCGATTGGCTCGATCGCCGGGCCGTTCGACAGCTACCTGGCGTTGCGCGGCGTGAAGACGCTGGCGGTGCGGATGGAACGGCATTGCGCGAACGCGCTTGAACTGGCGGGCTGGCTCGAAAAGCACCCGCAAATCGAGCGCGTGATTTATCCGGGTCTCGCCAGCCATCCCCAGCATGAACTCGCGACGCGCCAGATGAGCGCGTTCGGCGGTATGGTGACGATATTCGTCAAAGGCGGTCTTGAGAAGGCGCGGCGGTTTCTCGAGCGCTGCGAAGTCTTTGCGCTGGCGGAAAGCCTGGGCGGCGTCGAAAGCCTGATCGAGCACCCGGCCATCATGACACATGCGTCAGTGCCGGCAGAGGTGCGGGCCGAGCTCGGCATAGACGATACGCTGGTGCGGTTGTCGGTGGGAATCGAGGATGTTGAGGATTTGCGCGCGGATCTGGATCACGCGCTGCGCTGATTAGAACCTGCCCCTCTCCCAACTGGAGAGGGGCAGTATATCGGCTAAAACGCGGGGTATTAGACGGCGGCGCTGCCGCCCGAGCCGCCCGAAGGCGGCGGCAGTGTAATGGTCGAATTCTGCGGCGGCTCTATCGTCGGCCGTTCCGGCGCGCTCTGTTGTTGCTGTTGGTTCATGGGCTGCTGAGTCCCCATGCCCGGTTGAGTGGTCCTTGGCATCGCTCCGCCGGTCGTGTTACCCGGCTGAGTCATCTGCGGCGCGCTATTCTGGTCGTTGTTCTGGTTGTTGTCGCCACAACCGGCGAGCGCCAGCGCTAGGGCAGCGGCGATCGCTGCGGCAAAAATTTTCATGGATTTGCTCCCGATCTCAAAAGTAACCAATTTCTATCCTAGCTCTGCATTTGACAGATGCCAACAATCGCTTTCCCTACTATGATGACGGTGTGAACGCCATCAAGATTTCGTCCGATCCGGCCGAAGACGCTGCCTTTCACGGATACGCCTGCTGGCGCCGCGGCACCGTCCTGTTCATGCGCGCCCCGCTGAGACTCTTCATGCTGGCAGTCCTGGCGCAGTCCGCCATCCTGTTGCCCGACTGGCTGCCCGCACTTGTCGGGGGCCGTGTCGGCGGCGTCGCAGCCCTGGCCCTGTCGGCGGGAGGGCTCTGGCTGGAAGCGCTGTGTTACGCGATGCTGATTCATCTGCTTGATGCGATGGCAGGCGGTAATCAGGCCAACTGGCGGCAGGCTATGGGCGCCGCGCTGTATCTGGCCGTGGCCGGCATCCTGTACACGCTCGCAGTGGCCGTCGGCCTGGCGCTGTTCCTGTTGCCGGCCGTCTTCTTAAGCATCGCGCTGCTGTTTTTCGCCTGGCCGATCGTGCTTGAAGGCAGCGGGCCGCTGGCCGCGCTGGAACAAAGCTGGCGCTGGACTCTGCCGCGGTTCGGCCGGGTTTCGGCGGCGATTTCGATTGCATTCCTGGTTTATGGCGCATATTCGGTACTGAGCTGGTGGCCGAGTATCGCAGGCGTGGCCTGGCAGCCGCTGGCGACGCTGCTGGCAGGGGTGCGAAGCGGCGCAACCGGGCCGCTCACCGCGGCCCTGCAGGCGCAACAGATAATCGTGCCCGGCGCCGTGGCTGCGCCGATCTGGTACTACGTCGTCAATCCGCTGTTAGGCGGGCTCGTGATGCCGCCGGTGCTGGGCGCCCTGTACGAGGTTTATCGGCGGCTGAGGGAGATTCAACCGGAGCCTTCCGCCAGCGCGGCAAGCTGATCGGCCTGATATTCGTTGACCAGCGGCTCGATCAGTTGGTCCAGCTGCCCGGCAAGAATCTCATCCAGCTTGTACAGGCTGAGATTGATACGGTGGTCGGTGACCCGGCCCTGCGGGAAGTTGTAGGTGCGGATGCGCTCGGAGCGGTCGCCGCTGCCGACCAGCAGCTTGCGGCTTTCGCTGCGTTCGCTGATCTGCTTGTCGCGTTCGGCTGCCAGCAACCGTGCCTGCAGCAGCGCCATCGCCCGGGCGCGGTTCTTGTGCTGCGAGCGTTCATCCTGGCACTCGACCACAACGCCCGTCGGCAGATGGGTGATGCGTACCGCGGAATCGGTCTTGTTGACGTGCTGCCCGCCGGCGCCTGAGGCGCGGTAGGTGTCCACGCGCAGGTCCGATGGGTTGATATCGATATGCTCGACCTCGGTCACCTCCGGCAGTACCGCGACGGTGCAGGCCGAGGTATGAATCCGTCCCTGGGACTCGGTCTGCGGCACACGCTGCACGCGGTGCGCGCCGGATTCGAACTTGAGCCGTCCGTAAACGTCCGAGCCCGCGACGCGGCTGATGACTTCCTTGTAGCCGCCGTGCTCGCCCTCGCTTTCGCTGAGGATTTCGATCCGCCAGCCGCACAGCTCAGCGTAGCGCGTGTACATCCGGAACAGGTCGCCGGCAAACAACGCCGCTTCGTCGCCGCCGGTGCCGGCGCGGATTTCAAGGTAGGCGCCGTTTTCGTCGGTGCTGTCTTTCGGCAGCAGCAGCTTCAGCAATTCGGGTTCCAGTTCCGCCTGGCGCGCCGCGGCGGCGGCCTGTTCTTCCTCCGCGAGCTCGCGCATGTCCGGATCGGCGTCCGCCGCCATGTCTTCGCTGGCGGCAAGATCCTGCTCGGTTTGCCGCCACTCGCCGAAGGTCTTGGCGACCGGTTCGAGGCGCGCGTATTCCTGCGCCAGCGCGCGGAAGCGATCCTGCTCGCCGATGACGTCGGGGTCGGCCATCAGCGCGCCGACTTCCTCGAACCGCTCGACCAGCGATTCCAGCTTGGTGCGGATGGAGGGTTTCAAGCGGAAGATCGGGGTTCGGGATTCGGGGTTCGGGATTCGGGATAAGAGCCGAAGCAAAGCATCATCACGACTCCTTGTCCTCGATGTCGAACAGGTCCTGGGCCGCCTTGATGACTTCGGCGCGGCCTTCTTCGCCGGCTTTGCGCAGCCGCGCCGTTGGCGTGTGGAGCAGGCGGTTCGTCAGCGTATTCGCGAGGTAATCCAGCGCGTCTTCCGGCGAATGGCCGAGGTCGATCATCTGGCGCGCGCGCTCCAGCGTGCGGTCGCGGGCGTCGTTCATGCTCGTGCGCAGCCCCCGAATCGTCGGCACCGCGTCCAGCGTGCGCAGCAGGTGGCCGAAGCGCCCCACCTGCACGGCGACGATTTCCTCCGCCTGGGCCGCCGCGGCGCGGCGCGACTTGAGGCCGGCGTCGACGACGCGGCCGAGATCGTCGACGGTGTAGAGATACGCGTCCTGCAGGTCGCTCACGGCCGGCGCGATGTTGCGCGGCACGCCGAGGTCCACCATGAACATCGGCCGGTGCTTGCGGCTCGACAACGCCCTCTCCGCCATCGGACGATCCAGCAGCGGTTCGGGACTGGCGGTGGCCGTCACCACGATGTCGGCCTCATCGAGATGTTTCGGCAGATGCGCGAGATCAATGGCGTACGCCTCGAACTCCGCCGCCAGCATCTGCGCGCGCTCGACATGGCGGTTGGCGATGACCATCCGGCCGACGCCCTGTTCGTTCAGGTGCCGAGCGGTCAATTCGATCATTTCGCCCGCGCCGACCAGCACCGCCGTCAGCGACGTGAAGTCGGCGAAAATCTGGCGCGCGAGGCCGATCGCGGCGAACGCGATCGACACCGGGCTCTCGCCGATCGCCGTGTCCGAGCGAATCTGCTTGGCAACGGAGAATGCGTGCTGAAACAGGCGGTGCGTCAGCGGCCCGACTGCGCCGACGCCGCTCGCCACTTCGTATGCCTGCTTGATCTGCCCGAGAATCTGCGGCTCGCCCAGCATCATTGAATCGAGGCCGCCGGCCACCCGCAGCAAATGGCGCACAACCTCGTCGCCGTGATAGCGGTATAGCCGGTTGCGCAGGTCGCTATCGACGTCGCCGCGGGTCTCGATGAGCCACTTTTCGACCTCTGCCGCAGTATCCGCAACCAATGCGCAGTAGATTTCGGTACGGTTGCAGGTGGAAATGACCACCGCTTCGTCCACGCCGGGCATGGCAAGGAGTTCCGCCAGGGCTGCCGGAATGGCATCGCCGGCGAAGCTGACGCGTTCACGCACCGCTACAGGGGCGGTTTTGTGGCTGATTCCTAAAGCGAATAGCGGCATTGAAGTGAAATGCTCGGAGCAGCCGGCAATTATCCGGGAAATGCCACGCACTGACAAACCGGCTGCGAGGCTTCTATTGTAACCGATTGGTCAGCAATGGGAGTGCGGATGCCTGTATTATGCGAGGAATGAGCATCAACGAGTCCGACTTCATGACGCGTTTTCCCAAATCCTGCCTCTGGCTCCTGATAGGCGCTGCCATCGCGCTGGGCGGCTGCGCCGGCAATCCCGCCGCGACGGCACCGGCAGGCGCCAGCGCCGCGGAAACGGAAGCTGAACATGTGGCCGAAAGCTGGATCGTCAAGGCCCAGAAGGCGTTGGTGGCCGGCGACATCGACGCGGCCGCGAAAGACTATGTCCAGGCTGCATCCCACTCCACCCAGCCGGAGGTCGCCGCGCAGGCAACGGCGCTGGCCTGGCACGCGGGCAAGACGGCGCTCGCGAAGCAGGCGGCCCGACGCTGGCACGCGCTGGAGCCGGATGCGCCGGGCCCGCACCACTTTCTCGCCGTACTGGCACTGCACCGGCACGACCTCGACGCGGCTGCCGACCAGTTCCACGCGCTACTGCAGGCGGAAAGCCGGAAGGGCGATTTCATGGCGGTGGCCGATGCGCTCGCGTCCGCAGGCAGCCCGTATGAAGGCTTTGTCGTGATGCGCCGCCTCGAGTCCGGCAACGAAAGCAATCCGGACGCAGAATACGCGCTGGCGCTTCTGGCCGCGCGCGCGGAGCACACCCGTCTCGCGAGGGAGAAAATCGAGAGCGCTCTGGCATTGAAGCCGCGCTGGCTGCCTGCGCTGATGTTGCGCGGCCGGCTGCTGATCGACGCCGGCCAGGCTGACCAGGCGCTGGCCCCGGTGCGGGCGTTATCCGAAGCCGCGCCGCACGAGGCGGCCGTTAAAGTCCAGTACGCAGAGTTGCTGTTCGAAGCCGGCCGCGCCGACCAGGCCCGTAAATTGCTGCAGGCTGTGCTGGACGCACATCCGCAGCAACCGCAGGCGCTGCTGCTGCTGGCGCTTGATCGGCTCGATCAGGAAGATGAAGAGCGCGCCAGCCGATACCTGACGCTGCTGCTCGAAAGCGGCGAGAAGGTTGGACAGGCCTATTATTATCTGGGTGAACTGGCGGCGCGTGACGAAGACTATCGAATGGCGCTGGAGTGGCTGCGACGGATCGACAACAAGGATCGTACGGCCGCCGATGACCTGGCGGTGGCTTCCGTCCTCGCGCGAATGGACAAGCTGCATGCGGCCCGCGAATATCTGGCCGACGTGCGCGAGCACGATCCGCAGCACGTCAACGCGCTGGCGGTTGGCGAAGCGCAGTTGCTGATCAAGCAAAGGCAGCCGGAGGCAGCGCTGAGCCTGCTGGACGACATACTCAAGTCGCGGCCGGGCGATACCGAGCTGCTGTACGCCCGCGCGATGCTCGCCGAACAGCTGGGTCACCACGATCGGGCGCTGACCGACGTCAAGCGCGTCGTGCAACTGGAACCGGAAAACACCACGGCGCTCAACGCGCTCGGTTACATGCTCACCGAGCACACCCGCGATTACCGGCGCGCCCGCCAGTACATCGAAAAGGCGCTGCATTATTCGCCCCACAACGCCGCAATCATCGACAGCCTGGGATGGGTCGAGTACCACCAGGGGGATGCGCAAGCCGCGGTGGAAACGCTGCAGCGCGCGCATCGCCTGAACGACGATCCGGAAATCAGCGCGCACCTGGTGGCCGTCCTGCGCGCGACCGGCGAGCGGAAGAAGGCGCAACAGGTGCTGGAACGGGCGCTCAATAAGCATCCGCACTCGAAGTCGTTGAAGCAGCTGAAATCCGACTCGTGACGGTGCGGTTGCTACGTTCAGCGGCGCAGGCCGGCATCGCGGCCGTTGCGCTGGCGGCGCTGCTGGCTGGTTGTGCCGGCGCGCCACCGAAGCCGATCGGCGCCCCTGACCAGGCGGCGTGGCAGGAGCACCTGGCGAAGCTTGAAACCTTGAGCGACTGGCGGCTGCAGGGCCGGATCGCGGTCGTCAACGGCAGCCACGGGAGCAGCGGCTCGCTGGTATGGTTCGAAAACGCGCCGCGCTTCGAGATGCGACTGTCGGGGCCGTTCGGCATCGGCGGTTTTCGCCTGTACGGCACGCCCAACGGCCTGTTCATCGATACCGGCGACAAGACCCGCTACACCAGCGACCCGGCGAATTTTCTCGCCCGCCGGCTGGGCGGCCCGCTGCCTGTCACCAGCCTGCGCTACTGGGCGCTGGGCATGCCCGATCCGG
>DASSNT010000094.1:0-10034 GCA_035701285.1 Gammaproteobacteria bacterium
AGTTGCTCCCAGTGATAAATGACACCTGCCGCGGACCCGCCGCTGGCAATGAGGCCGAATGCTGCGAGTACGCTGATAATCAAAGCTTTCATGGCCGGTCCTCCTGCTATGGATCATTCGGTTCCCGTTGTAACCGAATGCAAAGCAAGAATGATGCCGGGCTGGGAAAAACCCAATATAAACAGCGGCGTGTGGGGTAGGTGCTAGGGCGCAGCGTTCGCCATCGCCTGTTTTTTCGACAGCGTTATGTTACGACACTACCTGCCTGGTTTCTTTCGCTTTCTGGACGTTTTTCCGGGCTTGCCCTTTCGCGCCGGCTTGCGGCCCGAACGCGGCTCGTTGGTCGAGTTGTCCGCCCGGCTGATGCGAAGTTGCTGGTTGACGACCCAGACCTTCCGGAGATCGTGGAAGGTCTCTTTCGGCATCCCCTTCGGCAGATCGACAAAGCTGTGGTCATCGCGAATATCGATGCGGCCGATGTACTGGCTGTCGAGCCCGGCTTCGTTGGCGATCGCGCCGACGATGTTGCGGGGCTCCACGCCATGCGTGTGACCCACTTCGATCCGATAGGTTTCCATGTCGGCATCCGACACGCGCGGCTTATGCTCTGGACGCGGCGCCCGGTCTGCTTTACCCGGCTCGAGCAATAGCGGTTCATCGCCCTGAGCCAGGCTGGCGAGGGCGGCGGCGACGTCAATCGCCGATACCTCGTGCTCGCGCTCGTATTGCGCGACCAGCGCCTTGAATTCGTCCAGATCGTTCCCGGCCAGCGTGTCGCTGATCCGCCGTTTGAAGCGCGCGACCCGTTGATCGTTGACCGCTTCGATGGAGGGCAGCTGCATCCGCTCGATCGGCTGGCGAGTGGCGCGTTCGATCGTGTTCAGCATGCGGCGCTCGCGCGGCGTGACGAACAGAATCGCCTCGCCGCTGCGTCCGGCGCGACCGGTGCGGCCGATCCGATGAACGTAGGATTCGGTGTCGTAAGGAATGTCGTAGTTGATCACGTGGCTGATGCGCTCGACATCCAGTCCGCGCGCGGCCACATCGGTCGCGATCAAAATGTCGAGCTTGCCGTCCTTGAGCCGCGCCACGGTGCGTTCACGTTGCGCCTGCTGCATGTCGCCGTTGAGAGCGGCGCAGGCGAAACCGCGGGCTTCCAGCCGTTCGGCCAGTTCTTCGGTCGCTTTTTTGGTACGCGCGAAGACCAGCATCGCCTCGAACGGCTCGACTTCCAGCAGCCGCGTCAGCGCATCGAGCTTGTGCAAACCGCTGACCAGCCAGTAGCGCTGACGGGTGTTGGTGACGGTCGAAGTGCGGCCCTTGATGGTGACTTCGGTCGGGTCGCGCAGATGGGTTTTCGCAATCCGCCGGACGGCGCTCGGCATAGTGGCCGAAAACAGCGCGACCTGGCGCTCGGGCGGCGTGTGGTCGAAGATCCATTCGACATCATCGATGAATCCCATGCGCAACATTTCGTCGGCCTCGTCCAGCACCAGCCAGTCGAGGCCGTCGAGCGACAGCGTGCCGCGCTTGATGTGGTCCATGACGCGTCCCGGTGTCCCCACCACCACGTGCACTCCGCGCTGCAGCGCTGCAAGCTGCGGCCCGTAGCTTTGGCCGCCGTAGATCGGCAGCACGTGAAAGCCCTTGATGCCGGCGGCGTAGCGCTGAAAGGCTTCCGCGACCTGAATGGCGAGTTCGCGTGTCGGCGCCAATACCAGCGCCTGCGGCTTCTTCTTCCGCAAGTTCAGCCGCGACAGGATCGGCAGCGCGAAGGCGGCTGTCTTGCCGGTGCCGGTTTGGGCCTGGCCAAGCACGTCGCGGCCGTCGAGCAGCGGTGGAATGGTCGCCGCCTGAATCGGCGAGGGCGATTCGTAGCCGACGTCGGCTAAAGCCTGCAATACAGGCGCAGCCAGCCCCATATCCGTGAATTGAACCGGCGACCCGGCATCGGGAGATCGTGGGGGAGGCATGGACAGTTGGAACTCTTGGACGTGGCGCCAACAGGCGGCGGCGCGACGGGAAAAGGTGGTGGACGATGCTGGGATCGAACCAGCGACCCCTGCCGTGTGAAGGCAGTGCTCTACCGCTGAGCTAATCGTCCGCCGAGGGGCGTAGATTCTAGAAGGTGGCGCGTGCAGGGTCAATTGCTGGCGCTCTATCGGCATCGACGACAGTTAGGCTAAGATGATCCCACATGGAAACCTTCCGCAAGGGAGCGCGGTTTATGTCTACCCTCAAAGTCCAGTGCTGCGGCATGCTTGAACAGGCGTGCGGTGGCTTTGAGCGGGAGCTGGAAGTGCCCGGTTTTCCGCTTCGGGTCCAGGAGGCGTTGGCGCAATTCGCTACGGCGAACCCACTGGCGCAGGAATACCTGCCCTTCGTCGCTTGTGCCATAGGCGACGAAATCGTCGTTCGCAATCACTCCTTGCAGGAGGGCGATACCCTGGTGCTGCTGCCGCCCGTCAGCGGTGGTTGAGACGGGATGATCGTGCAGCGCCGGATTGCGTCATCCCGGGCCGTTTCCATTGTCGCGCGCGAAGCCGGGTACTTCGACGTCGCCTTCCTGCGGAATGTCGGGCTCGATCGAGATCAGCCGCGCATGCTTGATTTGGCTGCGAATCGACTTTTCCATCGCGTCGATGGCCTTGACGATAGCCGCAAACTGCAATTCCCGGTCCATGCGCACCTTGGTCTCGACAAGCAGGTCTTCAGGCGATAGATAGAGGCTGCGGATGTAGACGATTTCCCGCACGCTGTCGTGGCCTTCAAGCGTTTTGCGGATCGTGTCGGTTTCTTCCGGCAGCGCCGATTCGCCTATCAGCAGCCCCTTCATTTTGCGCGCCAGGATTGATGCCACCACCGCCAGCACGCAGCCGATGAGAATGCTTGCCAGCGCATCGTAAATTCGGTTGCCGGTGACCAGCGCGAGGCTGATGCCGGTGTAGGCGAAGAACAGGCCGACCATGGCGGCGGTGTCTTCCATGATCACCACGGGCACTTCCGGGTTCTTGGAGCGCTTGATGTATTCCTTGTAGCTCAACTCGCCCTTGTCGCGGCGCGACTGGCGCAGGCCCTGGAGCAGCGACAGGCCGTCCATGATCAGACCCACCGTCAGCCCGGCATACGGCACCCAGATCATGCCGATCTGATGATGTTCTTCGCTCGCGAGCGCAAGCACCCCGCGACCGATCGACAGTACCGCGCCGATGCCGAACATCACCACTGACACCATGAAGCCCCAGAAATAACGCTCGCGGCCGAAGCCGAACGAATGTTCGGGCGTTTCCGCCTGGCGGGCGGTCAATCGCCCGCGCAGCATCAGCCCTTGGTTAATGGTGACGGCGGTCGAATGAATGGCCTCAGCGAGCAGTGCGGAGGACTGGACGAGGAAAAAGCCCGCGTACTTGGCAATCGCGACGGTGAGGTTGGAGGTGAAGGCCACGGCGACGGTCTGGATGCTGCCGTCATATTTCTCTTCGGTTCCGGGAATGGCGCTGATGGCGCCGCCAACCAGGGCGCGCGGCCAGGAGGGAATCGGCTCGCCTTCCGCCGTGCGCCTGGGCTCACCGAAATCGCCCTTTGGGTTCATGATCCGTCCTTGGATATGCTGCTGATATATGCTGAAAGGCTACGCCGCGGGGTGCAGCCAATCAAGGCGGTGGGGCCGGCGCATGCTGCGTGGGTTACAGTACCGGTGTCGATACTTTTGTATCTGGTCAAGGAGCGACCATGAATGACATTCCAACTTTCGACCTGATCGTCGTCGGCACCGGCGTCGCGGCGAGCAGTATTGCCTCGCGCTGCGCCGAGGCCGGCTGGAAGATCGCCATCGTCGACGAGCGCCCGTTCGGCGGCACGTGCCAGTTGCGCGGCTGCGATCCGAAGAAGGTGCTGCGGCGCGGCGCGGAGGTGATCGAGGCAGCCCGGCTGATGCAGGGCAAAGGCATCGATCGCAGCGATGAGTTGCGCATCGACTGGCGCAAGCTGCTCGAGTTCAAGCAGACGTTCACGGAGTCGGTGCCGGAAACGAAGGAAAAGTCGTTCAAGGACAGCGGCATGTCGACTTTTCATGGCAGAGCCGCGTTCGTCGACGAGCGCACGCTTGAGGTCGGCGGTCAGCGCATCCAAGCCGACAAGATCGCTCTTGCCAATGGCTCGCGGCCGATGCCGCTACCCATCGACGGCGACGAGCACCTCATTCACAGCGACCAGTTCATGGAGCTGAAAACGTTGCCGCGGCGTCTGGTCTTCGCAGGCGGCGGCTACATTACCTTCGAATTCGCGCACATCGCGGCGCGGGCGGGTGCCGAGGTTACGGTTCTGGAAAGAAGCGAACGCCCGCTGGGGCCGTTTGATGCCGACCTTGTCGGGCAACTGGTGGAGCGCAGCCGCGCGGCCGGGATTGATGTTCGCATGAAGGCCGAAGTCAATCGAATCGAAAAATCCGGCGATACCTTTATCGTCACCGCGACCATTGACGATAAGCAGGAAACAATTGAAGCGGATGGTGTGGTGCATGGCGCCGGGCGGGTGCCCGCGACCGAGGGCCTCGAACTCGATCGCGGCGGCGTGCGCTACGACAAGAAGGGAATCGAGGTCAACGAATATCTGCAAAGCGTGTCCAATCCGGCGGTCTATGCCGCGGGCGACATCGCAATGACAGACGGCCCGCCACTGACACCGGTCGCCGGACTCGAAGGCGGTGCAGTCGCAACCAATCTGCTTGAGGGCAACAAGAAGACCGTCGATTACAGCGGGGTGCCGAGCTGCGTGTTCACGATTCCGCCGCTGGCGTCAGTGGGCCTGAGCGAATCGGACGCAAAAGAGCAGGGCATCGACTGCGACTGCCAATTCACCGACATGTCGAGCTGGTATCTTGCCCGGCGCGTGAATGAAACGCATGCGGCGGCGAAGGTGCTGGTCGGCAAGCAGGACGGCCGCATTCTCGGCGCCCATCTGCTGGGCCCCGAATGCGAGCAGATGATCAACTTTTTTGCTATCGCCGTTCGCAAAGGCTGGACCAAGGACGACCTGAGCGACATCGTCAGCGCGTATCCGTCAACGGCTTCATATGTGAGCAGCCTCCTCTAGTCCCCTCTCCCTCAGGGAGAGGGTCAGGGCGAGGGGAGTTGATACAATCCCGCATCATGCAGCCGCTTCCGATCGACGATACGCTTCCCGCACTTCGCAAGGCGCTGGCGGCGAGGCCCAACGTGGTTCTCCATGCGCCGACTGGCGCCGGCAAAACCACCCGCGTGCCGCTCGCCTTGTTGAACGAACCGTGGCTCGCGGGCCAGCGCATCGTGATGCTCGAACCGCGCCGGCTGGCCGCGCGGGCAGCGGCGCGACACATGGCGGCGTTAGTGGGCGAGACAGTCGGTGCGACCGCCGGCTACCGTACCCGCTTCGATACGCGGGTCGGTGCAGGCACTCGAATCGAGGTCGTGACCGAAGGCGTGCTGACGCGCCTGTTGCAGCACGACCCGGAGTTGTCCGGCTACGGCATCGTTATCTTTGATGAATTCCATGAACGCAGCCTGCAGGCGGATCTCGGTCTGGCTCTTGCGCTCGACGTGCAGGGTTCGCTGCGGCCGGAGCTGCGGTTGCTGGTGATGTCCGCGACATTGCCGGGCGCGCGTGTCGCCGCATTCCTGGGCGACGCACAGATCGTGTCGAGCGCGGGGCGGAGCTTTCCGGTAGAGATCCAGTATCTCGGCGGCGGATCGAAGCCAACCACGCCGGCGCGAACCGCCGCGGCCGTTGAGCGCGCGGTGACCGAGCAGCCGGGCGGGGTGCTCGTGTTTCTGCCGGGCGCTGCGGAAATTCGCAAGACGGCCGGTTTGCTCGCGAAGCGCCTGCCGCGCGAGGCGATGCTGACGCCGCTGTACGGCGCGCTGCCGCCTGCGGAGCAGGACAAGGCGATCTCACCCGCGCCCGCCGGTCGGCGCAAGATTGTGCTGGCGACCAACATCGCCGAGACCAGCCTGACCATCGAAGACGTGCGCGTGGTGGTCGATTGCGGCCTGACCCGCGTCGCCCGCTTCGAGCCGAAAAGCGGCATGACGCGGCTGGTCACCGCCCGCATCGCGCGCGATTCGGCCGACCAGCGCGCCGGCCGCGCCGGTCGCGTCGCCCCCGGCGTCTGCTATCGGCTTTGGACCGAAGCGGAGCACGCGCGGCTGCCGGCGACCTCCACGCCGGAAATTCTCGAAGCCGATCTTGCGCCGCTGTTGCTGGAGCTGGCGCGCTGGGGCGTGTCCGACCCGGCCGATTTGCGCTGGCTCGATCCGCCGGCGGCTGCAGCCTGCGCGCAGGCGCGGGAGTTGCTGATCGCGCTCGACGCGCTGACCGACGACGGCCGCTTGACCGGACATGGCCGCGCGCTCAGCGACATGCCGGCGCATCCGCGCCTGGCACACATGATCGCGCGCGCCGAATCGCTCGGCTGCGGCGCGACTGCCTGTGCAGTTGCCGCCCTGCTTGCCGAGCAGGATGTGCTGAGCGCGGGCGGGCGAACAGCCGACCTGCAACCTCGTCTCGAAGCTTTGGCCGGCACCAATGCAGCGGTGCCAGTGATACATTCGCGGCTCGACCGGGTGCGCAAAAGTGCACGGGAATTGCGGCGTGGCGGCATGAAAGACACCGGCATTGACGCCTCGCAAATCGGCCTGCTGACAGCCTTCGCTTATCCCGACCGCATCGCGCAGCGCCGGCCGGGCGCCGCGCCGCGCTACCAGCTCGCCAATGGACGCGGCGCCTGTTTCGCCGCACCCGAGGCACTGTCGAACGCCCCTTATCTGGCGGTCGCGGCACTTGACGGCGATCCGCGCGAAGCTCGCATCTTTCTCGCCGCCGCCTTTGATGCCGCCGATCTCGAAGCACATTTCGCCGAGCACATTGCGGCACATGATGTTGTTCGCTGGGACACGCAGGCGGGAGCGGTCGTTGCGCGCCGCGAATACCGGTTCGGCGCGCTGCTGCTACGCGACGAGCCATTGCAGCAGGTTGACCCAGACGAAATCACGACAGTCCTGACCGATGGCATCCGCCGCGCGGGGAGCGCCGCGCTGCCGTGGACGCCCGCACTCCGGCAATGGCAACAGCGGGTATTATTTCTGCGGCGTGCGGTCGGCGTAGAGTGGCCGGACATCGAAGATGCAACCCTGATCGCCACGCTTGATGACTGGCTTGCGCCTTACCTCGCGGGGATATCACGCCTCTCGCAGCTCGAAACCATCCCGCTGCATCACGCGTTGAACGCACTCCTGACACCGGCGCAGCAGCGTGAACTGGATACACTTGCGCCGAGCCATATCACCGTTCCAACCGGCTCGCGCATCGCGATCGACTACGGCCCCGACAACCCGGTGCTGGCAGTTCGGCTACAGGAAATGTTCGGCTGCGACGCCACGCCCGTCATCGCCGGCGGTCGCGTTCCGCTGACGGTACATTTGCTGTCCCCGGCGCGTCGACCGGTTCAGATCACCCGGGACCTCGCCGGTTTCTGGCGCAGTTCCTACCGGGACGTCAAGAAGGACATGAAAGGCCGCTACCCGAAGCACCCGTGGCCGGACGATCCGCTGGCGGCCGAGCCGACACGGCGAACGAAGCGGCGACAGTAGAGGGTATCTATATCAATTATCTTCCGGGGCGCTTCGCATCTCCGGCGTGAAGATATCTTCGATGCGGCAGCCAAAGATTGCGGCGAGCCGGAATGCGACCGGCAGGCTGGGGTCATACTTGCCTTTCTCAATGGCATTGATGGTCTGGCGCGACACGTCGATATGCTCGGCGAGATCCTGCTGCGTCCAGTCGCGCTCGGCGCGCAGCACCTTGAGGCGGTTCTTCATGCGTATTTGTGGCTGGCAATGCCGGTGCCGACGCCCCATGCCGCGATCATCAGTGTAGTGATCCAGTACAGCGGGAAGGCCGGCAGCTCCAGAAAGTCCTGCATAAAACCGTAGGTAAACGTGAACAGCAGCGTCACGACCAGGCTGAACACGGCAGCCTCAAACTGAATCCGTCGCTGCAACTCATCCAGTTTGCGAACGAAACGGAACACGGCCGTCAGCGCCCACAGGGCCGGCAGCACCGGCAGCAAGGCGATGATGGCCAGCCACGGCAATTCCGGCTTGTATGCCTCGTATAGGTAGTTGGCGAGAAACAGCGCGCCGGGGTAGAGCAGCGCCATCGAAACCATCATTTCGATGGTGTATTGCTTGGCCGCTTTGTTCATGGGGAATTTCCTCAAATGACTGATGAAGCCGACTAAAAGTAAGGTACGGTTGACGCGAATGTAGATCAGACTTTTCTAAAAGTCAAGTAACGTTTACTTATTCATGGGGCGGCTGCGTCCGCCGCATCTGTTAAAATTGCCGATCCAACCCATCTGATCAGCCCCCGTTTATGACCGTCCGTACCCGTTTCGCCCCCAGCCCGACCGGCTATCTGCACATCGGCGGCGCCCGCACTGCGCTGTTTTGCTGGCTGTATGCGCGCCGCCACGATGGCGACTTCATTCTGCGCATCGAGGACACCGATCGTGAGCGCTCCACACCGGAAGCGGTGCAGGCGATTCTGGACGGGATGGCGTGGCTGGAACTGACGCCGGACGAGGGGCCGTTCTACCAGACAGAGCGGTTCGACCGTTACAAGGCGGTCGTGCAGCAACTGCTCGACGAGGGCCATGCCTACCACTGCTACTGCACTAAGGACGAGCTGGAGGCCATGCGCGCGGAGCAGATGGCGCGCAAGGAAAAGCCGCGTTACGACGGCCGCTGCCGCGAGCGCACCCAGCCGCGCGAGGGCGTCGATCCGGTGGTGCGCTTCAAAAGCTCGCAGACGGGGCAGACGGTCGTCGACGACCAGGTGCGCGGCCGGGTGACGTTTAACAACGCCGAACTCGACGACCTGATCATTGCCCGCGCCGACGGCACGCCAACGTACAACTTCACCGTCGTCATCGACGACATGGACATGGCGATCACCCACGTCATCCGCGGCGACGATCACCTCAACAACACGCCGCGCCAGATCAACATCTTCAACGCGCTGGGCGCCACACCGCCGGTGTACGCGCACCTGCCGATGATTCTCGGCCCCGACGGCGCCAAGCTTTCCAAGCGCCACGGCGCGGTCAGCGTCATGCAGTACCGCGAGGACGGCTTCCTGCCCGACGCGATCGTCAACTACCTGGTGCGGCTAGGTTGGGCGCACGGAGACCAGGAAATCTTCAGCCGCAAGGAAATGACGCAGCTGTTCGACCTGACGGACGTGAACCAGTCGGCCTCGGCGATCAACCCCGACAAGCTGTTATGGCTGAACCAGCACTACATCAAGACGGCCGATGTGGCCGAACTTGCCGCGGAACTGGCGTGGCATCTCGACCGCGAGGGCGTCGATACCGTTGGTGGGCCAGCGCTGGACGAGGTAGTTGAGTGCCAGCGCGAGCGCGCCAAGACGCTCAAGCAAATGGCCGAAAGCAGTCGGTTTTTCTTCGAAGAACCGGCCGAGTACGACGCCAAGGCCGCGCGCAAGAACCTGACGGCGGATGCACAGCCGGTCCTGGAAGATATCCAGTCGCGCCTGGCCGACTTGCCGGAGTGGCGCGCCGAGCCGATTCACGAAGTAGTGCAGGCCGTCGCTGCTGAGCGCGACCTCAAGCTGGGCAAGGTCGCCCAGCCCATCCGCGTCGCCGTCTCCGGCGGCACGGTTTCGCCGCCAATCGACGCGACGCTGGCGCTGCTCGGCCGCGACAAGACACTGCAACGCCTGGCCCGGGCGGTAGAATTCTGCGGAACCGCAGCCACAAATCAGTAAGTTCAGGTTGACACACCTGCCACGGTCCCGGAAAATAACCGGCTCCGTTTCGGGGCTATAGCTCAGCTGGGAGAGCGCCTGCATGGCATGCAGGAGGTCGGCGGTTCGATCCCGCCTAGCTCCACCAAGTAAAGACGTCCCCATCGTCTAGAGGCCTAGGACACTGCCCTTTCACGGCGGCAACAGGGGTTCGAATCCCCTTGGGGACGCCA
>DASSNT010000095.1:0-47043 GCA_035701285.1 Gammaproteobacteria bacterium
CAGCACCAGGAAGCTTTTCGAGACTTTTTCAGGGCCCGTGTCGCGCAGAATACCGAGACCCGAGCCTTCGATAATGCGCAGGACGTCTTCGTCGTCTTCGCGGGTGAGGTCGTACTCGCGATAGCCGAGGAAAGTGAAATGGTTGGCCGACAGCCAGTGCAGGAACTGCTTGCCTTCCTCGACTTCACCGGCCGGCAGCGGCAGCTTGTCGGCCTGCAGGCCGGCGGCGATTTCCTCCGCCTTGGCGCGCATTGCCGACCAGTCGCTGACGGCGGAGCGGACGTCGTCGAGTGCGGTCACAATGTCGGCTTCAATCTGTTCCAGCAGCTGCGCGTCCGTCTGGCGGTCGACCTCGATGTGCAGGAACGACTCGAGTTCAACCTTGCTCTTGTCGTTGCCGCCGGCCGACGCCATCTTGCGGATGTGGCAGTCCTTCGCGCGGGTGACGGCAATAATCGGGTGGACCGTCAGGTGAATGCCGATCTCGTGCTTGGCGAAGGCCATCGTGATCGAGTCGACCAGGAACGGCATGTCGTCGTTGACGATTTCACAGACCGTGTGGGTCGATTTCCAGCCGTGGCGCTGCGTGGACGGGTTGTACAGCCGGATTACTGGCTGGCCCGGCTTGCGGTCCTGGGCAAAGCGCCAGTGCGCATGTGCTGCGCCGAATAAATCCTGGGGCCGCCGCTCGAGCAGGTCCTCGTCGGCGATGCCCTGATAGTAGAGGCGGATAAAGGCCTCGATCAGCGGCAATTCATCAGCGCCGACTTTGTCCGCGGCAAGCGCCAGCACGCGGTCAAGATGCTTGGTTCTCGGATCCTGCTTGGTCTGCGACATTGAGCGTCTCGATCTTATGGATTATGACGGGGAAGCGACGGGGACAGGCGACCGCGGCCGGAATCGGGAGGCCGGAGGCGAGTCTGGTTGTAGAAATTAATGGTCACCAAACTAAAACGCTCGCCGGAGGGCGAGCGACCTTGGACGCCAGTGGAAAATTTGCCGGTATTTTAACGCCATTCGGCGCGAGGTGCGAAGGTTTCGACGTTTTGCCCGCTTCCAATGTTCTTACTTCCTCTCCCTCCGCGAGAGGGGTGGGGCGAGGGTGCCCGCAAGCCACGGCGCAGCGGGACTCGTTCTCGGTCTCGGGTTGGCGGTGCTGTTCGGCTATCTATTGTCGAGCCACCTGTTCGGTGTCGCGCCGTTTGATCCGGTCGCGCTGACAGGCAGCGCCATCGCGAAAAAAGGCGCATTGCAGGCGCGGTAGCGGGATAGCGTAAGCATGATTTACAAATAGACGACTATATGTAAGTATCGCTTACATGAAAATACGTGCGCTTTGGCTCGATTGCATCCGGCAGGCGTGGAACCGGCGTTCTATCGTCTGGCTGTCGGGCGTCCGCAGAGTTGGGAAGACGACGCTGGCGTCTATGCTGCCTGACGCGATCTATGTGAATTGTGACTTGCCGTCCAGTGCGCGGGCGTTGAGCGATCCGGAGCTGTTTCTGGCCGTTCAGCCGCCTGGTTCGCTTCTGGTGCTGGATGAGGTTCAGCGCCTGGAGGATCCCAGCCTGTTGCTGAAAATCGCGGCTGACGAGTACCCGCATTTGAAAGTGCTGGCAACGGGCTCATCTACGCTCGCGGCAACCAGCAAATTCCGCGATTCTCTCACCGGTCGCAAGCAGGCAATTCATTTGTGCCCGGTGCTATGGGCGGAATGTGCCGACCCGTTCGGCGTCCCTGATTTTGATCGCCGATTGCTGCATGGCGGACTGCCTGAAGCATTGTTGGCAGAACGCAAGGATGCAGCGCTCTTCAATGAATGGATCGACAGCTTCTACGCGCGCGATGTTCAGGAGCTGTTCGGCATCCGCAACAGGCAGGGCTTTTTGTCATTGTTGCGCTTGTTGCTCCGCCAGAGCGGCGGGCAAATTGACTACAGTCAGTTGGCAAACCTGAGCGAAATGAGCCGGCCGACGGTGAAGGCTCATCTTGAAGCCATGCGGATCGCGCATGCCATGTATTTGCTGCCGCCGTTCCATGGCGGCGGCAGGCGCGAAATCGTCAGCAGGCCAAAATGCTACGCCTTCGATACCGGATTCGTCACTTTTGAGAGGGGCTGGGACAGTATCCGCGACGAGGACCGCGGACTGCTCTGGGAGCACATGGTGCTCGACGAATTACGCTTTCGCATTCCCGATCGCGATCTTTTCTATTGGCAGGACAAGTCACGCCGCGAGATTGACTTCGTCATTCGCCGCGGCTCCGACCGGGTCGATGCGGTGGAATGCAAGATTAACCCGGACAGGCTGAATACCGCATCGGTGAAAGCCTTTCGAGAGCTGTATCCGACAGGAAACAACTACGTCGTCAGCCCGTTCGTGAAGCAGCCTTACCGGATGCGCAGGGGCGAGCTGATCTTTACCGTTTGTACCGCCGGCGACCTGGCTCCTCTCCCGGCGGGAGAGGAAAGCTAACGTAAGCCGGCGATTATTGCGCTTTGCGCAGATCCTTGATCATCGCGCCGAGAAAGCGGCAGGCTTCGCCGCCGGTGACGCAGCGGTGGTCGAAGGTCAGCGACAGCGGGATGCGCTTGTGGACTTCGATGCCGCCGATGACGCCGACGACGTCGTGGCGCAGGCCGCCGGTGCCAATGATGGCGATGGCGGGCGGGACGACCACCGGCGTGGCGTAACGACCGGCCATCATGCCGAAGTTGGACAGCATGATGGTGTAGTCGCGCATGTCTTCCGGTGCAACAGTCCGCTCGCGGGTCGCCTGCTTGATCCTGTTCAGGTCCGCGCGCAGCGCTGCGCCATCCTTGCTGCCGACGTCGCGCACCACCGGCACGATCAGGCCGTCCGGCGTGTCGACCGCCATGGCGACGTCGATGCGCGTCATGATCTGGCGGGTCAGGCTGGCGCCGTCGAAGAAGCCGTTCAGGCCCGGTTCGGCATGGCATCCGGCAACGATCGCGCGCATGACGCGCACGGTGATGTCCTGCCCCGGCAGCCAGTCGTGGATGTCGGCGTCGTCGAACAGCGTGCAGGGCATGACTTCGTCGCGCGAGCGCGACATCGACTGCGCCATCGCGCGGCGCGGTCCGCGAAGCTGTTCCTTGATGCCGCCCGCGGGCAGCTTGTGCGGCTGCGGCGCGGCGGCGCGGGCGCCGGTTCCGGCTGTGGCCGGTGCGGCCTGGCCGGACTGCATGTGGCGCTGCACGTCGTCGGCGGTGATCAGGCCGTTCTTGCCCGTGCCTTCGATGGCGTTGAGGTCGACGCCTTCCTTTTTTGCCAGCGCGCGGACGGCCGGTGCGGCCTTGGGCCGAGCGGCGGCTTTCTGGTGTTTCTTCTTGCGAACGACGGCCGTTTCTTCCAGCACTTCGTCGCTCGACATCATCTGGCCGACAACCGTGCCGGAGTCTTCGCGGACGGCGTCACTGGCCTTTTCAGGCGGCGCTTCCTTCGCGGTCTCATTTTGATCGGGCGCGGCGGCTTCGCCGTCGCCCAGGTTAAAATCGACCAGCGGCTTGTGCGTCTCGACAATGTCGCCTTCGCCGGCGTAGAGCTTGGCGATCTTGCCGGAGTAGGGCGACGGGACGTCCACGACGGCCTTCGCCGTTTCGACCGACGCCAGCGGTGCGTCCGCTTCGATCGTGTCGCCTTCCTTGACGTGCCATTTGACGATTTCGGCTTCCGGCAGGCCTTCGCCGAGGTCGGGTAGATTGAATGTTTTCATTGTGGAGTCTCCGTAACTCTGTAGGAGCGGCCGCTGGCCGCGATTATATGAATCGCGAGCGGCGCTCGCTCCTACAGAAGATGTTCGCCTTAGTCTTCCAATGTCTTCTTGACCGCCGCGACGACGCGCGCCGTGCTCGGCAGATAATCCATTTCCCGCCGGAACAGCGGCATTACGGTGTCGTAGCCGGTGACGCGCTGAATCGGGGCGAGCAGCGAATAGATCGCTTTTTCGGCCACTTCGGCGGCGATTTCGGCGCCGACGCCGGCATTGCGCGGCGCTTCGTGAACGACCACCAGCCGGCCGGTTTTCTCGACCGACTCGAGGATCGTCTCGTAGTCGATCGGCGAGATGGTGGCGAGGTCAATCACTTCGCAGCTGACGCCTTCTTTGGCCAGCGCCTGGGCGGCCTTCAGCGTTTCGTGCACCATCGCGCCCCAGGTGACCATGGTGACGTCTTCGCCTTCGCGCAGCACAAAGCAGGTGTCCAGCGGCAGCGCGTCGCCATCGTCCGGCACTTCCTGCTTCACCAGGCGGTAAATGCGCTTGGGCTCCAGGAATACGACCGGGTCCGGGTCGCGAATCGACGCCAGCAGCAGGCCGTAGGCGCGCGCGGGCGAGGAGGGCATGACGACCCGCAGGCCAGGCGTATGCGCGTAGATCGCTTCCATACTCTCGGAGTGATGCTCCGGCGCATGAATGCCGCCGCCGGACGGGGCGCGAATCACCATCGGGCAGTGCAGCCGGCCGCGGGTGCGGTGGCGCATGCGCGCGGCGTGGCTGATGAGCTGGTCGAACGCGGGGTAGGCGAAGCCCGAAAACTGGATTTCGCCGATCGGCTTCATACCCTGCGCGGACATGCCGACCGCGAGGCCGGCGATCATCGATTCGGCCAGCGGCGTATCGAACACGCGCTCCTTGCCGAAGCGATCCTGCAACCCTGTGGTGGCGCGGAACACGCCGCCGTTGGGGCCGACATCCTCGCCGAACACCACGACGCTGTCGTCGTGCTCCAGCTCATACGCCATTGCCATATTGACGGCATCAATCAAAGTCACCTTAGCCATGCGCGCTCTCCGTCTCGCCGGCCGCCAAGGCCGCGGCGCGTTGTTCTTCGAGCGCTTCGGGCAGCTCGGCGTACATATAATCGAACATGGATTCCAGCGATGGCTTGGGCGTGTTCTCGTATTCCTTCACCGCGTCGGCGATCTGCTGCTTGCATTCGTCGATCAGGGCTTTTTCCTTGTCGTCGTCCCATTCGCCGAGGGCGGTCAGGTACTGGCGCAGGCGCAACAGCGGCTCTTTCTTCTCGGCGGCTTCGACTTCGTCATTCGGCCGGTAACGGCTCGCGTCATCGGCGGTGGTGTGGTCGGAGAGGCGGTACGTCATCGCTTCGATCAGCGTCGGGCCGCCGCCCTTGCGGGCCTTGGCCAGGCCTTTTTCCATCGCGTCGCGAACGGCGACGATGTCGTTGCCGTCGACCTGCTGACCCTGGAAACCGCCGGCGAAAGCTTTCTGCGCCAGCGTTTCGCAAGCCGTCTGTTCCTTCAGCGGCACCGAAATGGCCCACTGGTTGTTACAGACGACGAACACGATCGGCAGCTGAAACGCGCCGGCCGCGTTGATCGCTTCGTAGAAATCGCCTTCGGAGGTGCCGCCGTCGCCGACGACCGCCACCGCGCAGCGCTTTTCCTTGCGCAGCTTGAAGGCCATCGCCGCGCCCGCGCCGTGCAGGCACTGCGTCGCGATCGGCACGCACCAGGCGAAGTCGTGCGCCGGGCCGGAAAAATCGCTGCCGCGCTCGTCGCCGCCCCAGTAGAGCAGCACTTCGGAGGGCTTCACGCCGCGCCAGAACTGCGCGCCGTATTCGCGGTACATCGGCGCCAGCGCGTCTTCTTCCTTCATCGCCGCGCCGATGCCGACGTGGACGGCTTCATGGCCGAGGCTGGAGGCGTAGGTGCCGAGCTTGCCCGTGCGCTGCAGCGCGATGGCGCGGGTGTCGAACAGCCGCGTCAGGGTCATCATCCGGTACATTTTGATGAGTTCGGCCGGCTTGTCGGCGAACTTCGGCAGTTTCTGGACGGCTTTGCCGCTCTCGTCGATGAACTGCTCGAAGCCGATCTCGAATTTGGCAACGGTCTTCAAGGGATCTCTCTCCTCACGTGGCAGCCCGGTGATCGGCGACGCCGGAGCGGGCGGCCGCCGAACAGTGCATCCTGTAGAATAAGGAGTTTCGGCCGGGCGGCCGAATGTTGTTCGGTAAAATCCCGGCAATTCTAGCAAATCCACTTCCCGGAGTAACGCAGGCAGGCACCATGGCAGAGCGCGAGCTGGAATCCGACATTGAACTGGACCTCAAGAACCGGCTGACTTACTCGGGGTATTTGTCCCTCGACCAGCTATTGAGCGCACAGCACCCCCTCAGCGACCCGCCGCACCACGACGAACTGCTGTTCATCATCCAGCACCAGACTTCGGAGCTGTGGATCAAGCTGATGCTGCACGAGCTGGGCGCGGCGCGGGCCTATATTCGAGCGGACCAGTTGGAGCCGTGCTTCAAGAACCTGGCGCGCGTCAAGCTGATTCAGGACCAGTTGTTCAACCAATGGGCGGTGCTGGAGACGCTGACGCCCAGCGAATACGCGGAATTTCGGGGCGTGCTGAGCACCGCGTCGGGATTTCAGTCGCCCCAGTACCGGGCGCTCGAGTTCATGCTCGGCAACAAGAACATGGCGCTGCTGAAAATGTTCGAGCACGACCGGAAGCGGTACGACCGGCTGGTCGAGCTGTCGCAGGAGCCGAGTCTGTACGATGAGTTCCTGCGCTATCTTGCGCGACATGGTCATCCGGTGCCGAAGGAACGCGTCGAGCGCGACTTTTCGCAGGCCTATGAGGCGCATCCGGGCGTGACGGCCGTGTTCAAGACGATCTACGAAGATCGCGACACCTATTGGGACGCCTATGAGATGTGCGAGAAGCTCGTCGACCTCGACGGCAATTTCCAGCTCTGGCGGTTCCGCCACATGAAGACGGTCGAGCGCATTATCGGCCACAAACGCGGCACCGGCGGCTCGTCCGGGGTCTCGTTCCTGAAAAAAGCGGTGGATACGGTGCTGTTCCCGGAGCTGATCGACGTCCGTACCGAGCTGGGATGAAGAAATCTCCCTTCAGCTCCCCCTTCTAATCCTGCCCTTTGCGGGCCGAAGGTCGGAAGGGGGAGTTAGAGGGGGATTCTCCCTCTTAAGCCTTTGATTTCTCTTCGCGTTCGGCCTCGGCGGCCGAATTGCTTATAATGGCGTATCGCAATATGTATTTTGGGCTGCTGCGGCGCGTCGTGGCGGCCTGATAACAAGATTATTGAGGTCTATCATGACGGAAATGTTCGACAATCCGATGGGCACCGACGGCTTCGAGTTCGTCGAATTCACCGCCCCTGACGTGAAAGTGTTGCACGACCTGTTCTCCCGCATGGGCTTTGAAGCAGTTGCGCGCCACAAAAACAAGGCCGTCACACTGTATCGCCAGAACGGCATTAACTTCCTCGTGAATGGCGAGCCAAACAGCTTCGCCGCCGATTTTGCCGCCAAGCACGGCCCGTCCGCCTGCGGTTTCGCGATTCGCGTCAAGGATGCGGCCAAGGCCTACGATCGTGCGCTGGAAAAGGGCGCCGATGCGATCACCAACAAGCCCGACACGGCCGCAATGAGCGTGCCAAAAATCGAGGGCATCGGCGGCAGCATTCTTTATATGATCGACCAGTATGGCGACCACGACACCTATGCGGACGAGTTCGAGCCGATCGAAGGCGTGGACCAGAACCCGAAGGGCGTGGGCCTGAAGTTCATCGATCATCTGACGCATAACGTCGAGCGTGGCGAAATGCGGACCTGGTCGGGCTATTACGAGCGCCTGTTCAACTTCCGCGAAATCCGCTATTTCGACATCAAGGGCAGCAAGACGGGTCTGTTCTCGCAGGCGATGACCAGCCCCGACGGCAAAGTCCGCATTCCGCTGAACGAGTCGGCCGACGACAAGTCGCAGATCGCCGAGTTCCTGAAGCAGTACAACGGCGAAGGCATCCAGCACATCGCGCTGTACACCGACAATGTCTATGAGACGGTCGAAGCGATGCGGGCCAAGGGCGTGGACTTCCTCGATACGCCGGACGCCTATTATGAAATGATTGATGAGCGCGTGCCGGGGCATAACGAAGACCTGGCGCGGATGCGCAAGAACCACATCCTGATCGACGCTGACGAAGAAACGCACAAGCTGTTGCTGCTGCAGATTTTCACCGAAAACTGCATCGGCCCGATTTTCTTCGAAATCATTCAGCGCAAGGGCAACGAAGGCTTCGGCGAAGGCAACTTCCGCGCGCTGTTCGAGGCCATCGAGCGCGACCAGGAAAAGCGCGGCGTTCTCTAAGAGCCGCTTCTTAAACTCTCTCCCCTTTCCCGAGGGGAGAGAGGAGTAGGAAGGTATGGATCACAAAGTCGAACAGCTGAACCCGCAGGCGGAAACGGAGCCGGCGCATTCGTACCAGTCCGGCTTCGGCAATGAATTTGCGACCGAGGCGTTGCCGGGCGCACTGCCGGCGGGACAGAACTCGCCGCAAAAGGTCCCTTATGGCCTTTATGCCGAGCAGCTTTCCGGCACCGCCTTTACCGCGCCGCGACATGCGAACCGGCGCAGTTGGCTGTACCGCATCCGCCCGGCAGCGATGCACAGCGCGTTTACCGCGCTGGCCGAAGGGCGCTTCCATAATCGCTTCGATGAAGTGCCGCCGTCGCCAAACCAGTTGCGGTGGGATCCGTTGGCGATGCCGGAAGCGCCGACGGATTTCGTCGACGGGCTGATCACCATCGCCGGCAACGGCTCTCCCGCAACGCAATCCGGTTTCGCCGCGCACGTCTATACCGCCAACCGCTCGATGCGCGACCGGTATTTCTACAACGCGGACGGCGAGCTGCTGATCGTGCCGCAGCACGGTCGGCTGCGTATTGCGACGGAACTGGGCGTGCTGCAGGTCGCGCCGCTGGAGATCGCGGTGATTCCGCGCGGCGTGCGTTTCCGGGTCGAACTGCTCGACGACACTGCACGCGGCTATGTCGCCGAAAACTTCGGGGCAATATTGCGCTTGCCGGAACTCGGGCCGATCGGATCCAATTCGCTCGCCAATGCGCGCGATTTTCTTTATCCGGTCGCGGCTTACGAGGACGTCGAGGGCAGCGCCGAGCTGGTTGGCAAATTCCAGGGCCGGTTATGGTCGGCGGAACTCGATCACTCGCCGCTGGATGTCGTCGGCTGGCACGGCAATTACGCGCCATATAAGTACGACCTCACCCGCTTCAACACCATCGGATCAATCAGCTACGATCATCCGGACCCGTCGATTTTCACGGTGCTGACCTCGCCGAGCGACACGCCCGGCACGGCCAACATGGACTTCGTGATCTTCCCGCCGCGCTGGCTGGTGGCGGAGAACACGTTCCGCCCGCCGTGGTTTCACCGCAACATCATGTCCGAGTTCATGGGCCTGATTCACGGCGAGTACGACGCGAAGGCGGGCGGCTTCGTTCCCGGCGGCATGAGCCTGCACAACTCGATGAGCGGCCACGGCCCCGATGCCGGCAGTTACGAAAAAGCCGTCGCCATCGATACGGCCAAGCCCCAGCATGTCGCCGATACGATGGCGTTCATGTTCGAAGCCCGCGCCGTCATTCGTCCCACCCGCCAGGCGCTCGAAGCGCCGGAACTGCAAGCGGATTATCAACGATGCTGGCAACACCTCAAGAAACAATTCAACCCTGCAGCTAGATGATCATTCTTCCCGAACCCCGAATTCCGATCAAGCGCGTTCAATAGAACGGCGGTATTCGTTACCGGGGCATCACTAGGAGACACGAACAAATGAAACTCGCCACCCTCAAGGAAGGCGGCCGCGACGGTACGCTGGTTGTTGTCGACCGGGAATTGCAGCACTACGCTGCCGTGCCGGAAATCGCGCCGACGTTGCAGGACGCCGTGGAACGGTGGGACGAGACGGAAGGTCTGCTGCGCGCAGTTTACGAGGACCTGAATCAGCGCAAGGCACGCGGGGCACGGCCGTTGCAGCCGGAAATGCTGGCGTCACCGTTGCCGCGTGCGTACCAGTTCCTCGACGGCAGCGCGTACCTTGCGCACGTCGAGCGCGTGCGCAAGGCGCGTAATGCCGAAATGCCGCCAAGCTTCCAGGAAGACCCGCTGATGTACCAGGCGGTCAGCGACGGTTTTCTCGCGCCGACCGAGCCGGTGCGCGTGGCCAGCACCGATTACGGCATCGACTTCGAATCCGAAATCGGCGTGATTACCGGCGACATTCCGCAGGGCGCCGTGGCCGACGAATGCGGAAAGCATATTCGCCTCGTTGTGCTGATTAACGACGTTTCGTTGCGCAACCTGATTCCGGCGGAGCTCAAAAAGAACTTCGGCTTCCTGCAAAGCAAGCCGCGTTCGGCCCTGTCGCCGGTGGCGGTGACGCCGGATGAACTGGGCGACGCCTGGCGTGGCGGCAAGCTGCACCTGCCGTTGATTACGCACCTCAACGGCAAGCTGTTCGGCGAGCCGAACGCGGGCGACGACATGCAGTTCAGCTTCCCGCAACTACTCGCGCACGCGGCCAAGACGCGGCCGTTATCGGCGGGGACGCTCTTGGGTTCGGGCACGATTGCCAATCAGGATATTACGCGCGGCTCGTCGTGCCTCGCCGAGCGGCGCATGCTCGAGATCATCGATTCGGGTGAAGCGACGACCCAATTCATGCAGTACGGCGACCGCGTGCGCATCGAGATGAACTACGGCGACGGCCGCTCGATTTTCGGCGCGATCGACCAGACGATCGAACCTTATTCGTTGTAGGAGCGATCGCCGATCGCGAATTAAAACGAATTGCTGCCAGCGGCCGCTCCTACAGCAAGAAGATTATGGAACTCTATACTTATTTTCGCAGCACCGCGGCGTACCGCGTTCGCATTGCGCTGAATCTGAAAGAGCTGGAATCGGAACACCAGTTCGTTCATCTCGTCCGCGACGGCGGCGAGCAACACAGCGCCGCCTATCGGCAATTGAATCCGCAGGGGCTGGTGCCGACGCTGGTCAACGGCGGCGCGCCGATTACGCAGTCGCTGGCAATCATCGAATATCTGGAAGAAAAATATCCGCAGTCGCCGTTGCTGCCAAAAGATGCGGCCGGCCGCGCGCGGGTGCGGGCGCTGGCCCAGACAGTGGCTTGCGATATCCATCCGCTGAACAACTTGCGTGTGCTGAAGTACCTCGAGCGTGAGATGGGGGTGGACAAACCGGCGCGCGATCAATGGTATCGGCACTGGATAAAGGAAGGATTCGAAGCGCTGGAGTCAATGCTGGCCTCCAGCCCCCTGACCGGCCGCTACTGCCATGGCGAGACGCCGGGCCTTGCGGACGTTTGTCTCGTCCCGCAGGTATTCAACGCGCGGCGCTTCGAGTGCGACCTCGGCTCGTTTCCGACGATCACCCGCATTGAGCGGGCGTGCCTGGAACTGGAGGAGTTCGCCAACGCCGCGCCGGAAAATCAACCGGACGCGCAATGAGCTTCTTAACCCTCTCCCTCAGGGAGAGGGCAGGGTGAGGGGTGTAATCTATAATTCTTATATCCCCTCATCCCAACCTTCTCCCTGAGGGAGAAGGAGCAAGATATTAGCGGACACTTTGAGAGCTGCAGCCTTGACCCCTATTTACGCCAACTCGATTCTCTGGGCCTTCATCTGCCTAGCTGCCGTTCTCGGCGTGGCCTACACTGGCGCGTCGCGCCGCACCTGGATTCCGGTGCTTGCCATCGTGCTTGTCGCGATGACGTGGGTCGGCGGCGCGGGCGTCATCGCGCTGATCGGCCTCTGGGTCGCGTTGATCGCGGCGGCGGTTATTGCCACCTCGACGGCCGCGCGCCGCCGCTTGCTCAGCGACCGGGTGCTGGCGTTTTACCGCAAGGCGATGCCGGACATCTCCCCAACCGAGCGCGATGCGCTGGAGGCCGGCACCGTCTGGTGGGAAGCGGACATGTTTCGCGGGCGGCCGCGCTGGCAAACGCTGCTCCGTTTTCCGGCGCCGCGACTCTCCGCTGAAGAACGCGCGTTCATCGACGGCCCGGTCGAGCGTCTCTGCGAAATGCTCGACGACTGGAAGATCAACTACGAGTTGAACGATCTGCCGCCGAAAGTCTGGCAATTCATCAAGGACGAAGGCTTCTTCGGGATGATCATTCCGCGCGCTTACGGCGGCAAGGAATTTTCGAACTTCGGTCACGCGTCCGTCGTCATGAGGATCGCGACGCGCAGCATCAGTGCGGCGCTGACGGTGATGATTCCGAATTCGGTCGGCCCGGGCAAGCTGCTGCTGAAATACGGCACCGAAGAGCAGAAGAATCATTATTTGCCGCGGCTCGCCCGCGGCGAGGAAGTGCCATGCTTCGCGCTCACCGGGCGGAACGCCGGCAGTGATGCGAGCGGCATTTCCGATCGCGGCATCGTCTGCCGCCAGGAGTACGAGGGCCGCGAAAACGTCCTCGGTATTCGCGTCAATTTCGACAAGCGCTACATCACGCTGGGGCCGATAGCGACAGTGCTGGGCCTTGCCTTCAAGTTAGAAGATCCGAATCACCTGCTCGGCGAGCAGGAAAACCTGGGTATCACGCTGGCGCTGGTGCCTGCGAATGCACCGGGCGTCGTGCAGGGCGAGCGTCATCGACCGTACGGCATGGCCTTCCAGAACGGCCCGCTGCACGGCCGCGACGTGTTCGTGCCGATGGAGCAGGTCATCGGCGGCGCGGAATACGCCGGCAAGGGCTGGCGCATGCTGATGGAGTCGCTGACCGACGGCCGCGCCATCTCGTTGCCGGCGCTGAGTACCGCAGCGGCCAAGGTGTCGGTGCGCGTCACCGGCGCTTACGCGCGGCTGCGCAGCCAGTTCAAGGTGCCGATCGGGTGCTTCGAGGGCGTCGAGGAAAAGCTGGCTCGGATCGCCGCCAACACTTACCTGATGGACGCGGCGCGGCAGGTCACGCTGTCGGCGCTCGACGAGGGTCACAAGCCGTCGGTCGTGTCGGCGATCATGAAATACAATTTGACCGAGCGTGCCCGCGAGGTGGTGACGGATGCGTTGGACGTGCATGCCGGCGCGGGGGTCTGTCTCGGTCCGAATAACCTGTTGAGCCAGCTCGATGCGTATACGACCGTCGGCGTGACTGTCGAAGGCGCGAACATCCTCACGCGCAACCTGATCACGTTCGGGCAGGGCGCGCTGCGCTGCCATCCGTTTCTGATCGACGAACTCACCGCCGCCAATGACGAAGACGCCGAGGCCGGCGCGCAAGCCTTCGACGGCGCGTTGCTCGGGCATATCGGCTACGCCATTCGCAATGGCGCCCGCGCGCTGCTGCTGGGCCTGAGCGGTGGCTGGCTGGCGCGCGCGCCGGAAGGCACCGACCCGGCGCTGGCGTCATACTGGCGCGGCTTCGAGCGCATGAGCGCGGCCTTTGCGATTACGACCGATTTGTTGTTGCTCAGCTTGCGCGGCGAGCTCAAGCGCCGCGAGCGCATTTCCGCGCGCATGGCGGACGCCATCAGCCAGCTTTATCTCGGCACCGTCACGCTCAAGCACTACGAACAGGCGGGCGCGCTGCCGGAGGACCGGGCGCTGGTGGAGTGGACCTGCGCCGATTGTCTGCACACGATTCAGGAGAGCCTCTACGAGGTCACGACGAATCTGGCCAACCGTCCGATCGCCTGGCTGATTCGTATCCTTGCGCTGCCGCTCCGGCGGCGCGTGAAGCGGCCGGCAGATCAACTCGATCGGGCCATCGCGCCGCTGATCATGCAGCCAACCGGCAGCCGCGATCGCCTGGCGGAAGGCATGTTTCTTTCGCAGGCCGAAGGTGACCGGCTGAAGACAATCGATGATGCCCTGCGCAAGGCGATGGAAGCCGAACCGCTTGTTCGCAAGCTCGGCAAACAGATACGCCTCGATGCCGTGGCGAACGATGAACTCGAACCACGGTTGGCGGAATGCGTGTCCGCGGGCCTGCTAAGCGAACAGGAAATGCAGGTCGTACTTGCGGCGGAACGTCTTCGGCGGCAGGTCATTGCCGTCGACGCGTTTGGCGACGGCGCTACGGCGCGTGCGGCCGAGCCAGGTATTCTTTACTCTGCATCTCGGTAAGGCGGCTGCGGGTGCGGGTGAATTCCATCCGCAGCCGCTGGCCCTCGTATAGTTCGTCGATCGGCGCGGCAGCGGAAATCATCAGCTTGACGCCGCGGTCGTAGAACTCATCCACCAGCGCGATCAGACGCCGCGCTTCATCTTCTCGATCCGGTCCCAGCCGCGGGATGTCCGACACGATTACCGTGTGAAACAGGCGCGCGATTTCGATGTAGTCGTTGGCCGATCGCGGCCCGCCGCAAATCCTGCCGAAGTCGAACCAGACAACGCCGTCGCCTGTGCGGCGCGCGCTGATCTCGCGTCCCTCGATGGTCAACAATTGATCGGCTTCGCCGTCTGTGCCGGCGATGGCTTCGAAGCGTTCGCGCAGCGCCTGGTCGGCGGTTACATCGGCCGGTGAGTAATAAAGCCTCGCCTGGCTCAGCTGGCGCAGCCGGTAATCGTCGCCGTTGTCGCAGTGAATGACGCGCGTATGCTTTTTCAACAGCGCAATGGCTGGCAGAAACAACTCGCGTTTGAGACCGTTTTTGTAGAGCTGGTCCGGTTGGATATTTGAAGTAGCGACCAGCGTGACGCGCCGCGCAAAAAGATAATGCAGCAGCCGGCCCAGTATCGTCGCATCGGCGATATCGGTGACGGCAAATTCATCGAAGCAGATCACCCGCGCCGCTTCCGCCCAGCGTGCCGCCACCGTGGCCAGCGGGTCTTCGTGGTCGCGCAGCGTTTTCAGCTCATCGTGCACGGCGCGCATGAAGCGATGGAAATGCAGTCGCCGCTTCTCCGCGAACGGTAGCGACTGGTAGAAGCAGTCCATCAGGTAGGTTTTACCACGGCCGACTTCGCCCCAGATGTAGAGGCCTCGGACGGGCCTGGCCTCCCTGCGGAAACGAGCCAATAGTCGCTGCCGGAAATTATCTGGGGCGGTCGCTACAAGTTCGTGGTGCAGCCGATCGAGCGCGTCGACCACGCGCTCCTGCGCCGGGTCGTGGGCGAAGCCGGGCTTATCCAGATCCTGCCGATAACGTTCTAGCGGCGTCAGATGTTTGCGAGGTGAGTCCATGGGGGCGGTTCTTATTCCCTCTCCCTCAGAGCCTCCCCCTGCGAAGGCAGGGGGAGAGGGCCAGGGTGAGGGGTGCTGATTAACTCGCCTCATCCCAACCTTCTCCCTAAGGGAGAAGGGGCAAGAGCTAATCGGTTCGTAATTCCGGCAGGTCGCGATAATGCTCCAGCGCCTCCGGATTCGCCAGCGCATCGGTGTTTTTTACCGGCCGCCCGTGAATCACGTGCGTCACGGCCAATTCAACGATCTTGCCGCTGATCGTGCGCGGAATATCGGCCACCGCGACGATCTTGGCCGGCACATGACGGGGCGAGGTGTTGGCGCGAATGATTTTGCGAATGCCAGCACGCAAGTCCTCATCCAGTTCAACGCCCGGCCGCAGTTTCACGAACAGCACGACGCGAGTGTCGTCACCCCATTCCTGTCCGACTGCGATGCTTTCCAGTACCTCGTCGAGCTTTTCCACCTGCCGGTAAATTTCGGCTGTGCCGATACGAATGCCACCGGGATTCAGTACCGCGTCGGAGCGCCCGTAGATGATCACGCCGTCATGCTCGGTCAGCTCGGCGTAATCGCCATGGCACCACACGCCCGGGAAACGATCGAAGTAAGCCGAGCGATAGCGCTTGCCATCCGGGTCGTTCCAGAACTGCACCGGCATGACCGGAAACGGTTTGACGCATACCAGCTCGCCCTTTTCATTCTGCACCGGCTTGCCGTCGTCGCTGAAAATCTCCACCGCCATGCCGAGCCCGCGGCACTGCAATTCGCCGCGCCAGACCGGCAGGATCGGATTGCCCAGCGCGAAGCAGGATACGATGTCGGTGCCTCCGGAAATCGACGAAAGTTGCACGTCCTGCTTCAGATCGCGATAGACGTAGTCGAAGCTTTCCTGTGCCAACGGCGAACCGGTCGACAGAATGGCTTTCAGTGCGTCGAGCGTGAAGCCGCCGCCACTCTTGACGCCGGCTTTTTCCAGCGCCGCGATGTATTTGGCGCTGGTGCCGAAAATGCTGATGCCGATCTCGTCGGCCAGTTTCAGCAGCGAATCCGGCTGCGGATGAAACGGTGAGCCGTCATAGAGCACGACCGTCGCGCCGAGCGCGAGACTGCTCACCAGCCAGTTCCACATCATCCAGCCGCAGGTGGTGAAGTAGAAAATCCTGTCGTCGCGTTTGAGATCCGTGTGCAGCGCCAGTTCTTTCAGATGCTGCAGCAGCACGCCACCGGCACCGTGCACGATGCACTTGGGCACGCCGGTCGTGCCGGACGAATACATGATGTAAATCGGGTGATCGAATGGCAGTTGCGCAAATTCGATCTCGTCCGTCGCCTCGCCGAAATCGGCAAACAGGGCAGGGCGCGGAAGGCCGCTGGTATCGGGCGACTCATCTACATAGGGCACGACCACGACCTGTTTCACCGACGGCAGCTTGCCGAGAATGTCGCGCACCCGGCCCAGCGAATCGATCGCCTTGCCGTTGTAGAAATAGCCGTCGGCAGTGAATAGCACTGTCGGCTCGATCTGGCCGAAGCGGTCCAGTACGCCGTTGATGCCGAAGTCCGGCGAGCACGACGACCAGATCGCGCCGAGGCTGGTGGTGGCCAGCATCGCGATCACTGTCTCCGGCCGGTTGGGCATGAAGGCGGCAACCCGGTCGCCGACGCCGACGCCGGCCGCTTTCAGTCCGGCGGCGACGCGAGCGACGGCTTCATAAAGCTCGGCATAGGTATAACGGACGTCATGGCCCTGCTCGCCTCGAAACCACAACGCGGTGCGCGCGTCGCGAAAGCGCAGCAGGTTCTCGGCGAAGTTGAGCCGACTGCCGGTGAACCATTTCGCGCCAGGCATCTGGTCGCCATCGACCAGCACCTCGTCCCAACGCTGGCTCGCGCGCACGCCGAAGGTGTCCCAGACTTCCGGCCAGAACTGCTCCGGGTGCTCGACCGACCAGCGGTACAGCTCGCTGTAGTCACGCAGCTCGACGTTGTGCTTGCTGCGCACGCCGGCCATGAAGCAGGCCAGGTTGGAGCGCGACGTACGTTCCTCGCCGGGTTGCCAGATGGGTTCGCTCATGCGCCCGCGTCCAGCGCCTTTTCCAGTTCCGGCAGCACCTCGAACAAGTCGCCCACCAGGCCGATGTCGGCGATGTCGAAGATCGGCGCGTCCGGATCCTTGTTAATCGCAACGATCGTGCCGGCGTCCTTGATGCCGGTGCAGTGCTGGATGGCGCCGGAAATACCGACCGCGACGTAAAGCTCGGGCGCAATGATCTTGCCGGTCTGACCAACCTGCATTTCGTTCGGCACGAAGCCGGCATCGACCGCAGCGCGCGACGCGCCGACGGCGGCGTTCAATTTGTCCGCCAGCTTGAATATGATTTCGAAGTTTTCTTCGCTGCCGACCCCGCGGCCGCCGGAAACCACCCGCGGTGCCGATTGCAGGTCCGGCCGGTCGCTGCCGGCGCCTTTCAACTCCACGTAGCGCGTATGCGTCGGCAACTCGACATCCAGTTGCTTCGCAACGATTTCAGCGGAGCCGCTTTCGGCCACCGGCTGGAATGACGCTGTGCGCGCGGTGCCCAGCACCAGCGGCTCCGCCGGCGCCTTGGCGGTGACGATGGCGTTGCCGGCATAGATTGGCCGCTTGAAAGTCGTGGGATCGATTACCGCCATGATGTCGCTGATCGGCGCGACGCCAAGCAGGGCGGCAACCCGCGGCATAACGTCTTTGCCGAAAGTTGTCGACGGCAACAGGACGTGTGTGTAATCAGCTGCGAGCGCGGCAATCTGCGGCGCGAGGACGCTGGCAAGCGGAGCCTTGTTCTCCGGCCGCTCGACGGTCAGTACGCGTGTAACGCCTGCAAGCTTGATGGCCTTTTCTGCGACTGCGCCGGCGCTTGCGGCAAACACCGCGATGTCGATTTCGCCGCCGATGGCTTCCGCGCACGACACGGCTTTGGCGGTCGCCGGATTAAGCGACTGCCCGTCGTGCTCCGCAATTAGTAATGTTTTAGCCATTTAAAGCACCCCCCGTTCTTTCAGCGCAGCGACCAGTTCGGCTGCATTTTCTACTTTCCTGCCGCCGCCGGTGCGGCCTTGCGGCGCTTCGTACGCTGTAATTTCGAGCATAGGCAGTTCGGGCATTCCAAGCTCGCTCAGTTCCATCGTATCGAGCGGCTTGCGCTTGGCTTTCATGATGTCCGGCATCTTGACGTAGCGTGGCTGATTGAGGCGCAAGTCGGTGGTCACGACAGCCGGCAGATCGACTTCGATCGTTTCCAGCCCGGCGTCGACTTCGCGCGTGCAGCTTGCCTTGTCGCTGTCGATCTCGAGCTTCGAGGTGAACGTCGCCTGCGGGCGTTGCCATAACGCGGCCAGCATCTGGCCCGTCTGATTGCTGTCGTCGTCGATCGCCTGCTTGCCCATCAGCACCAGGTCGGGCTGTTCCTTCTCGACAACTGCAAGCAGCGTGTGCGCAGCGCGCAGCGGCTGAACTTCGTCATCCGTTTTGACCAGCAGCGCGCGATCGGCGCCCATCGCGAGCGCAGTGCGCAGTTGTTGCTGGGATGCATCGCTGCCGATGGAAACAGCGACAATTTCGGCATTCTTGCCGCTTTCGCGAATGCGCAGGGCTTCTTCAAGCGCAATTTCGTCGAACGGATTGATGCTCATCTTGACGCCGTCGGTGACGATGCCGGAGCCGTCGCGCTTCAATTGAACGCGAACGTTGGCATCGATGACGCGCTTGATGGCTACCAAAATTTTCATTTATTCCTCCGCCATATTGTAGGAGCGAGCGCTGCTCGCGATTGAATATAATCGCGGCCGGCGACCGCTCCTACAGGTTCTGATAATTCGGTCCCGAACCGCCCTCCGGCACGGTCCAGTTAATGATTTCATACGGGTCCTTGATGTCGCACGCCTTGCAATGCACGCAATTCGCCGCATTGATTTGCAAACGCCGGGCACCATCTTCCTCGACCATTTCGTACACATGCGCCGGACAGAACCGCGTGCACGGATTGCCGTACTCTTCGGTGCAGCGCGACGTGCAGATATCCGGCTCCAGCACATGCAGGTGTACCGGCTGATTTTCGTCATGCGAGGTGGCGGCGAAATACACCGACGACAGCCTGTCGCGCGGCGGCAGCGTGCGCTCGTAATCTACCGGCTGCTTCGCGGACGGCTCATCCTTCTGGCGCATCTGTTTCCAGTCCGCATGATTTGCCAATGTCCACGGCGTCTTGCCGCGCGTGACGGTTTCCAGCGCAGCGTTGGCGATTCCCGGCCAGAGGCCGCGATAGAAACCGGGGCGTATGTTGCGCACGCGGCGCAGCTCCGCCGCGGCCGGCGAGGCTCTGAAGCGCTGATCGAAGCCCTCGCTCGCGCCAGTCTCGGCCAGATGATCGGCAGCCTGCATGCCGGAGCCGATCGCCATGTGCACGCCTTTGATCTTCGGCACGTTCAACGTGCCGGCCGCGTCGCCGATCAGCAGCGCGCCCGGCATGTCGAGCGTCGGTAGCGACTGCCAGCCGCCCTCGACGATAGTGCGCGCGCCCGACGACACGATTTCGCCGCCTTCGAGCAACGGCTTGACGCTTGGATGATGCTTGAACTGCTGGAACGCCTCGAACGGCTTGAAGTCGGGGTTCGCGTAATCGAGCCCCGCGACGAAGCCGATATAAACGCGGTCGCCGTCCAGGTGGTAGAGAAAACTGCCGCCGTAAGTCTTGGAATCGAGCGGCCAGCCGAGGGTGTGCTGAATCAGTCCCGGCTGCGCACGGCCAGCCGGCAACTGCCAAAGCTCCTTGAGTCCGATGCCGTAGGTCTGCGGCGAGTGGCCATGCTGAAGCGAAAACCGCCGGACGAGTTGCTTGCTGATGCTGCCGCGGCAGCCTTCGGCGAGGATAGTGACGCCGGCGCGGATGTCCACGCCCGGCGCATAGTTTGGCCCCGGCGAGCCATCCTTCTCCACGCCCATATCGGCGCAGCGGACGCCCACCACGCGGTCATTTT
This sequence comes from Gammaproteobacteria bacterium, assembly GCA_035701285.1. Taxonomy (GTDB): domain Bacteria; phylum Pseudomonadota; class Gammaproteobacteria; order Natronospirales; family DASSBR01; genus DASSBR01. The sequence continues at coordinate 20,045 of DASSNT010000095.1, forward strand.
CAACCAGCGCTTCGGCGGCAGGAAAACCGGGAAAGACATCCACGCCGAGCGCTTCGGCCTGTTCCGCCAGCCAGACGCACAGGCTGCCGAGGGAAATAATGAAGTTGCCGCGATTGTGCATCTGCGGCGGCGTCGGCAGCTTGTATCGCCGGGTGCGGGTCAGCAGCGCGAACTCGTCCTGCTCGGCCGGCACGCAAATCGCCGGCGGCGTCTGGCGCCATTCCGGCAGCAATTCATCCAACGGCCCCGGCTCCATCACGCAACCGGACAGGATGTGAGAACCGACTTCCGCGCCTTTCTCCAGCACGCAAATCGTCTTGTCGGCGTCGCGCTGCTTCAGGCGGATTGCCGCGGCCAGCCCGGCGGGGCCGGCGCCGACGACGACCGCGTCATATCCCATTGTGTCGCGTTCGACTGGCATGCCGGCAGACGCTTACTTCGGCTGCATACGAATCGCGCCGTCGAGGCGAATCGTCTCGCCGTTCAGCATTGCGTTCTCGCAGATGTGGGCGACCAGTGCGGCGTATTCTTCCGGCTTGCCGAGGCGCGACGGGAACGGGACCATCTTACCGAGCGATTCTTTCACTTCTTCCGGCATCTGCGACACCATCGGCGTCTCGAAGGTGCCGGGAGCGATCGTCATGACGCGGACGCCGAAACGGGCGAACTCGCGCGCCAGCGGCAGCGCCATTGCGGCGACGCCACCCTTGGACGCGGAGTAGGCCGCCTGGCCGATCTGGCCCTCAAAGGCGGCAACAGATGCGGTATTCACGATCAGGCCGCGCTCGCCGTCGTCGTTCGGCGCATTTTCCTGCATGTATTCCGCCGCGGCTTTGGCGACATTGAAGGTGCCGATCAGGTTGACGTGGACGACCTTGGCGAAAAAATCGCTTGGCATCGGGCCCTTGCGGCCGAGCACCCGCGCGGCGCCGAGGATGCCGGCGCAGCTGACCGCCAGGCGGATTTCGCCAAAAGCATCGCGTGCCCGCTTTACTGCCGCATTGACGGCTTCTTCCGACGAGACATCCGTATTGATGAACAGCGCGCGCTCGCCGAGTTCGGAAACTGCCTGTTTGCCTTGCTCGTCGTTGACATCAAGCAGCGCCGCATGGCCGCCGGCGGCGATGACGCGGCGGGCAACAGCGAGCCCCAGACCGGAGGCACCGCCGGTGACGATAGCGTTAACGTTCTCGAATTGCATCCACAAGCTCCTTTGCGCGCGTGATTACGGTAAAACGCCCAGTATAACGCGAGCCGCGGCCGGCGGCCGAACCGGAGCCCCGTGTCGCCAGTGTTTTCGCATGCTCAGGCAGAATGTACTACACTTTGACAATAAGGCGCGGGTCCGCCAGGAAGCCGCGGATTCGGCGCGTCGGCAATACAGGGAAGTGAACCATGAACGCATATCGCATCGGCCTTGTCGGCCTCTTTTCCGCGGGTTTGATGTTGAGCGGCTGCAGTAGTCAGGAAGGTGACTGGCAGCAGGCCCAGCAGCAGAACACCGTTCAAGCTTACCAGCAGTACATCCAGCAGTATCCGCAGGGCGACCACGTCGCGGCGGCCAGGCAGCAGATCGCGCACATCCAGCAGCAGAAGGAAATGCAGCAGGCGCGGGCGGACTGGCAGCGCGCGCAGCAGGCGAATACGCCGCAGGCCTACCAGCAGTTCCTGCAGCAGCATCCGGACAGCCAGTTCGCGGCCAATGCGAAGCAGCAAGTCCAGCAGATGCAGGCAGCCCAGGATTGGATGCGGGTGCAGCAGAGCAATAACCCGCAGGCGCTGCAGGCTTTCATCGCGCAGTATCCGAACAGCCCGCAGGCGGCCCAGGCGCGTCAGGAGCTTACCCGCATTCAGCAGGTCCAGCAGCAGAAGCAACAGCAAATGGCGGCGGCGAGGCAGGCACAGCAACAGAAGCAGAAAGAGCAGCAACAGGCCCGGCAGCAGGGCGACTACCAGGTCCAGCTGGCGGCGTTCAGCCGCCAGGAACGGGCCAACAAGGCGCAGCAGTTGATCCAGGGCCAGTATCAGGATCTGCTGGGCGACGTCGAGCTCGAAGTGAACGAGCCGGGCGAGGGTAGCTCGCTGTATCGGCTCAAGACCACCGCGATGAGTCAGGAAAAAGCAACGTCCCTGTGCCAGTCGCTACGAGAGCAGGGACAAGACTGCTTCGTCGTCAGGCGGTCCGAGTCCGGTACGAACTCGATTTCAAAATAACCGCAAATCTGCGGCAGGCCGCGTATTAGCTGACGGCGGTCGGATCGAACCGCTCCGGTCGCTGCCGGTTCTTTGGCGGGATTGACCCGATGCGGCTGGTCGTGGTGCGGTTCAGCACGCCGTTGATGAAGTCACCGACCTCCAGGAGCTTCAGGAAATCGACGCCCGTTTCGATGCTCATCCCGTGCAGCATGTAGACGACGTCCTCGGTCGCGACGTTGCCGGCGGCGCCTTTGGCGTAGGGGCAGCCGCCGAGGCCGGAAACGGAAGCATCGATCGTGCTGACGCCGAGTTCCAGGCAGGCGAAGAGATTGGCGAGTGCCTGGCTGTAGGTGTTGTGGAAATGCACGGCGAGGCGATCCATGCCGGCGCGTTCGGCGGCAGCTTCGAGCATCCTTTGCGCGCGCAGCGGCGTGCCGACGCCGATGGTGTCGCCGAGCGAAATTTCGTAGCAGCCGAGGTCGGCGAGGCGTGAAACCACATCTGCGACTTGCGCAGGCGCAATCGGACCTTCATACGGACAGCCGAGCACGCACGAAATGTAGCCGCGCACGCGCATGTTGTGCTGTGCAGCGATTTCGACGACCGGCTTGAACCGCTCGATCGACTCGGCGATGGATGCATTGATGTTCTTCTGGTTGAAGGTTTCCGATGCAGCTGTGAATACTGAGATTTCCTTAACGCCGCAGTCGATGGCGCGTTCGATGCCTTTTTCGTTGGGGACGAGGCAGGGGTAGGCTACGCCGTCTACTTTGTCGATTTTCCGGTAGACCTCTTCAGCGTCCGCCAGCTGCGGAATCCAGGTCGGGCTGACAAAGCTGGTCGCCTCGATCGTCGCCAGGCCGCAGCGGGACAGGCGGTTGATGAAATCGACTTTGACGTCGGCGGAGACCGGCGTCTTCTCATTCTGAAGGCCGTCGCGCGCGCCCACCTCGACCAATCTGACTCTTTTGGGGAAGCTCATGCTTCCTCATTCTCGGCGGTTGCCGCGCCAATTTCCACCAGCGGCGCTTCGGCTTCGACCATGTCGCCTTCGGCACAGAGCAGCTTTGCAATAGTGCCGGCGGTAGCGGCCTTCAGCGTGTACTCCATCTTCATCCCTTCGAGCACAAGCAATGCCTGGCCCGGTTCGACTGTATCGCCCGCGGCCACGTTGACCGCGACGACCCGACCGGGCATCGGGCTGATCGGGCGGGTGTCTTCGTTGGCGGCCGCCGCGCCGGCAGCCAGGGGGTCGACCCAGGCCAATGCATGCCGTTCGTTACCGATCGCGATCTGCAGCTTTCTGCCGTGCCCCAATATCCAGGCCCGTTTGACCTGATCGTCCAGCGTAATCGACCAGGCATTGTCCCCTTCGCAGCGGGCCGCCGCCGAATGGTGCTGATCGTCCAGTTGCAGGTCGAAGTGGGCCGCTGTGCCTGAAACGCGAACTGGAACTTTCTCGGCGCCGCGAAAGACCAGTTTGATACCCGGCCCGCCGTTAAGTTGCCAGCCGTCGCGCAAAGCCCACGGCGAGTGCGGTTCAGCAGCTTCGCAGGGGCGAAGGCGATTGAGCACCCAGCCACTCACAGCAGCCAGCGCCGCGGGCGAGGGCGGTTGCGTCTGCAGCAGCGTGTCGAGTTCGCTCTCGATAAAGCCGGTGTCGAATGCGCCGGCGGCAAAATCGGGGTGCGCCGCGATGCCCTGCAACAGGTCGAGATTGGTGATCAGGCCGAACACCGCTGTTCGGTCCAGAACTTCCCGCAGACGTTTGATGGCGGCGGTTCGATCGCGATCCAGGACGCTCAGCTTGGCGATCATCGGATCGTAGTGAATGCTGATCTCGTCGCCATCGCCCACGCCGGTATCAACGCGGAAATGCGCGTCCGGCTCCGGATGGATAAACTGCTCGATCCGGCCCGTCGCCGGTAGGAAGCCGCGGCCGACATTTTCCGCATACAGGCGTACTTCGATCGCATGGCCGCGCTGTTCGATCGCCGCCTGTTCGCGCGGCAGCGGCTCCCCGGCGGCGACACGCAGCTGCCATTCGACCAGGTCGAGACCGGTGGTCATTTCAGTCACCGGATGCTCGACCTGCAGCCGGGTGTTCATTTCCATGAAGTAGAAGCTGCGGTCCGCGCCGACGATAAACTCGATCGTGCCGGCATTGACGTAATCAACCGCGCGCGCCGCATTCACCGCGGCAGCGGCCATCTTCTCGCGCGTTGCGTCATCCAGAAAGGGTGAGGGCGTTTCCTCGACGACTTTCTGATAGCGGCGCTGCAGCGTGCATTCGCGTTCGAACAGGTGCACGGCGTTGCCGTGGCTGTCGCCGAAAATCTGCATTTCTATGTGACGCGGCTGCTCTACGTATTTTTCCAGCAGAACCTCATCGTCGCCAAAGGCGCCCTTGGCTTCGCGTTTAGCGCCTTCGAGCGCATCGGCGAATTCCGACGCCGAGCGCACGATGCGCATCCCCTTGCCGCCGCCGCCGGCGACGGCCTTGATCATCAGCGGCCAGCCGATCTTGTCGGCTTGCTGCTGCAGAAATGCCACGTCCTGCTTGTCGCCGTGATAGCCCGGCACGACCGGCACGTCGGCGTCTTCCATCAGCGCCTTGGCGCGGCTCTTCGAGCCCATTACCTCGATGGTTTCAGCCTGCGGGCCGATGAACGCGAGGCCGGCGTCGGCAACGGCACGAGCGAACGGCGCGTTTTCCGAGAGAAACCCGTAGCCGGGATGAATGGCTTCGGCGCCGGCAGTCGTGGCCGCTTCAAGAATGCGGGTCGTGTTCAGGTAAGAATCCGCCGCGCGTGCCGCGCCGATATGAAAGGCTTCGTCGGCCATATGAACATGACGCGCTTGTGTATCGGCATCCGAATAAACGGCTACAGTGCGAACGCCAAGCCGTCGGCACGTTTCGATAACGCGGCAGGCTATTTCGCCGCGGTTGGCAATCAGTATCTTGTTGAACATTATTCGCCGTCCCAGTAGTCGCGTGTGTCTTCGCGGCGCGCGAGGTGGCGCAGCCGTTGCGGCTTGGCATTCTTGTCCGGCGGTAATTCTCCGTACACGCCGAACTTGGTCGAATCCGGATATTCGCAGATTTCGATCGGCGCCAGCGTGCTCACGGACAGATATCGCAGTTCCGTCTTGCCGGTGTTGATGATCTGATGCGCAGTGTCAGGGCCGCCGGGCGGGCAGGCGATGATATCGCCGGCGCGCAATGGATAGCGGCTGTCGCCGTAGCGAAGCTCGCCGTTGCCGTCGAGAATGAAGAACATTTCTTCTTCGGCATAATGGCTGTGGAACGGACAGTTGCGTTTGCCGGGGGCTACCACCGTCAAGTTGTAACCGAGCTTGCGGGCGCCGATGCGGCTGGCAATTTCGCCCCAGCGGATGTCGTAGTTTTCCGCGGTGTCGCCCTTCGGCAGCCGCTCCGGTTCATCCGTTTGAAGTCTAACGCCGTCGAGGTTCAGAATCGGGGATGGCATTATCCGGCCTTCGCTTGCTTGTCCCAACTCGGTGGACGCTTATCCAGAAATGCGCTGATGCCGCGCTGGCCTTCATCTGACACGCGCAGGCGCGCGATCAATTCAGCATTGGCTGCGTCGATCTGCTCTGCGTGTTCCGCCGTCATGCCACCGATGGCGAGGGCGAGTTGCTTTGCTTCACGTTGCGCAACGGGGCCGCCCTTGGCGAGAGAGTGCAGGCTCCGGTCGACGGCGTCGTCCAGTTCACCGGCGGGTACGGCGCGATGGAGGAGGCCGATTCGCGCGGCTTCGGCGGCATAGAAGATTTCGCCGCTGACGAACAGCCGTCGCGCGTGACGCGCTCCGATGGCGGCGACGACGTAAGGCGCAATGACTGCCGGTACCAGGCCAAGCTTCACTTCAGACAGGGCGAACTTAGTGCCCTCGACGCCGATGGCGATGTCGCAGCACGCGACCAGGCCGACGCCGCCGCCGAAGGCTGCACCGTTGACGCGCGCAATGGTCGGTTTGGACAGGAAGTTGAGCGTGCGCATTAACGCGGCGAGGCGCAGGGAATCTTCGCGATTGTCCTGTTCGCTGGCCGCGGCCATGCCGCGCATCCAGTTGAGGTCGGCGCCGGCGGAAAAGGATTTGCCGGCGCCCGTGAGGATGATGGCGCGGATGTCGTCCTGGTTGTCCAGCTCGGTCAGGAATTCGGTTAGCTGGGCGATTAACGCGTCGTTGAACGCATTATGGATTTCGGGCCGGTTGAGCGTCAGCGTCGCGATGCCGCGGGAATCAATTACTTTTAAAACCGGTTGCGTCATGGTTGTTCCAAAGATGTAGGCGGGCATAAGGCCGCAGGCCGTTGCCGGCAACGCTTTGCTTATGCCGGCCTACATTTACTGCTCCTGGTCGGCCTTCTTGTCATGCCAGCGCAGGCTGGCATCCAGTCTGATCAGTTGCGGCCTTCGGCCGCGTCGTTCTGGATCTGGATTCCTGCCACCGCAGGAATGACAGATACTACATCCTGAAAACGCCATACGGCTGTTGTGTCTTGTACGGCGAGTTGAACGCGGCCGAAATCGCCAGGCTCAGGATCCGCCGCGTATCGACCGGATCAATGATGCCATCGTCCCACAGCCGCGCGGTTGCGTAGTACGGGTTGCCCTGGGTTTCGTACTGCCCGCGGATGTCGTTCTTGAACGACGCTTCTTCCTTCTCCGGCCACTTCTTGCCGCGCGCTTCAAGCCCGTCGCGCTTGACGGTCGCCAGTACCGATGCAGCCTGTTCGCCGCCCATGACGGAAATGCGCGAGTTCGGCCAGGTCCACAAGAAACGGGCGCCATAAGCGCGGCCGCACATCGCGTAGTTGCCGGCGCCGAACGAGCCGCCGATGATGACGGTGAACTTCGGCACGGTGGCCGAGGCGACAGCATTGACCATTTTGGCGCCGTCTTTGGCGATGCCGCCGGCTTCGTATTTTTGTCCGACCATGAAGCCGGTGATGTTCTGCAAAAACACGAGCGGTACGCCGCGGCGCTCGCAGAGTTGAATGAAGTGAGCGCCCTTGAGTGCGGACTCGGAGAACAGGATGCCATTGTTGGCGATGATGCCGACGGGGTAGCCGTTAAGGTGCGCGAAGCCGCACACCAGCGTCTTGCCGTACAGCGCCTTGAATTCGTGGAATTCCGAGCCATCGACGAGGCGGGCGATGATTTCGTGGACGTCGTACGGGTAGCGCGTATCGCGCGGCACGATGCCGTAGAGTTCTTCGGCCGCGAATTTCGGCTCGACCGGTTCGCGCGTGGCGACCTGCAGCGATTTTCGCAGGTTCAGGTTCGCGACGATGTCGCGCGCGATAGACAACGCGTGAGTATCGTTTTCCGCGAGATGGTCCGTCACGCCGGAGGTGCGGCTGTGGACGTCGCCGCCGCCGAGAGATTCGGCATCGACTTCTTCGCCTGTCGCCGCTTTGACCAGCGGCGGCCCGCCGAGGAAGATCGTCCCTTGCTCGCGAACAATGATTGCCTCGTCGCACATCGCCGGCACGTAAGCACCGCCGGCGGTGCAGGAACCCATCACGACGGCAATCTGGGCGATTCCGGCCGCGGACATGCGCGCCTGGTTGTAGAAAATACGGCCGAAGTGCTCCTTGTCCGGGAAGACTTCGTCCTGCAGCGGCAGAAAGGCGCCACCCGAGTCAACCAGATAAATACAGGGCAGGTGGTTTTCCAGCGCCACTTCCTGCGCACGCAGATGCTTTTTCACGGTCAACGGGAAATACGTGCCGCCTTTGACGGTCGCGTCGTTGGCGACCACCATGACCTCGCGGCCATGAATCTGTCCGATGCCGGCGATGACGCCGGCGGCGGGCGCCTGATCGTCGTAGAGGCCGTTTGCTGCCAGCGGCGACAGTTCGAGGAACGGGCTGCCCGTGTCGAGCAGGGTTTCGATGCGGTCGCGCGGCAGCAGCTTGCCACGCTCGACGTGCTTTTTGCGCGCCCGCTCGCTGCCGCCGAGCGCGGCTTCGCGCTGGCGGGTCTTCAGTTCGTCGACCAGGTCGCGCATGTGTGCGTCGTTGGCGTTGAACTCGTCGTCGTTCTTGTTGATTTGTGATTTGAGTGCCGGCATTCAGATCATTCTTTGTAGGAGCGGCCGGTGGCCGCGATTGACTTTATTCGCGAGCAGCGTTCGCTCCTACGCTCCCTTCAGCGCCTTACACAGTCTCAACCGCAATCGCCGTGGCTTCGCCGCCGCCCAGGCAGAGCGAAGCAATGCCGCGTTTCAGACCGCGCGCCCGCAGCGCGTGAATCAGCGTCACCAGGATGCGCGCACCGCTGCAGCCGATCGGATGGCCGAGCGCGCAGGCGCCGCCATTGACGTTGAGCTGGTCGCGGTCGACCTTGAGGTCGTGCATCGCGGCCATGGCGACCGCCGCGAAAGCTTCATTGATTTCGTACAGGTCGCAGGTGTCCGGCGTCCACCCGAGCTTGTCCTGCAGTTTCTTGACGGCGCCGATCGGCGCGGTCGTAAACCATTCCGGTTCGTGTGCGAAGCCGCCGTGCGCGACGATGCGCGCGAGTGGTGTCAGGCCGCGCTTTTCCGCTTCGCTGGCGCGCATCAGCACCACCGCCGCGGCGCCGTCCGAGATTGACGACGAAGTCGCTGCGGTCACCGTGCCGCCTTCGCGGCGGAAAGCCGGCTTCAGTTTCGGGATCTTGGCAATGTCGAGTTTGAAGGGCTCTTCGTCCTTGTCGACAGTGTCTTCGCTCTTGCGCGTCTTGACCGTCACCGGCGTGATCTCGTTGTCGAACGCGCCATTCTCGTTGGCGGCGCGGGCGCGCTTGGTGGACTCGATCGCGAACTCGTCCTGATCTTCGCGCGTGAAGCCGTACTTGTCGGCACACAGCTCGCCGAAGTTGCCCATCATTTCGCCGTCTGCCGGGTTCTGCAGGCCGTCGTAGAACATGTGGTCGAGGACGCGCTGATGGCCCATGCGGTAGCCATCGCGCGCCTTCGGCAGGAGATAGGGCGCGTTGCTCATCGACTCCATGCCGCCGGCGACGATCACGTCGGCCGAGCCGGCTGCGACCATGTCGTGGCCGAACATAATCGCTTTCATGCCCGAACCGCAGACTTTGTTCAAGGTCGTCGCGCCGGTCGAAATCGGCAGGCCCGCCTTGAGCGCTGCCTGGCGCGCCGGTGCCTGGCCGAGCCCGGCCGGCAGCACGCAACCTATCAGCACTTCGCCGACGTCTTCGCCGGCAACCTTGCTGTCGGCGAGCGCGGCCTTGATCGCTTCGGCAGCGATTTCCGGCGTGCTCAGCGGGGCTAGAGCGCCCTGGAACGCACCGATCGGAGTGCGGCGGGCGGATACGATGACGATGGGATCCTGATTCATGTCTTGCTCCTGAAAATTAAGCGCCGGCTTCGACCAGTTCGCGGCCGATCAGCATGCGCCGGATTTCGTTGGTGCCGGCGCCGATGTCGTACAGTTTGGCATCGCGCAACAGCCGGCCCGTGGGATATTCATTGATATAACCATTGCCGCCGAGCGACTGAATGGCGTCGAGAGCGACTTTGACGGCGGATTCGGATGCCAGCAGCAGGCAGGCCGCGGCGTCCTGGCGCGTCGGCTGGCCTTCGTCGAAGGCTTGCGCCACACGATAGGCAAAGGCGCGGGCAGATTGCAGCGCCGCGTACATATCGGCGATCTTGGCCTGCATGATGCCGAACGAGCCGATCGGCCGGCCGAACTGCTTGCGCTCGCGCAGGTACGGCAGTGTGACGTCGAGCGCGGTCTGCATGATGCCGATCGGACCGCCGGACAGCACCAGCCGCTCCGAGTCGAGGCCACTCATCAATATATAGACGCCCTGATTCACCTCGCCGAGCACATTCTCCGCCGGAATCTCGCAGTCCTCGAATACCAGTTCGCAGGTGTCGGAGCCGCGCATCCCGAGCTTGTCGAGTTTCTGCGCGGTTTTGAAGCCCTTCATGCCTTTCTCGACAAGGAAGGCGGTAATGCATTTCGAACCGGCGTCCTTGTCCGCGGTACGCATGTAAACCAGCAGCACGTCCGCGCGCGGCCCATTCGTGATCCACATCTTCGAGCCGTTGGCGATCCAGACGTCGCCTTTCTTTTCGGCGCTGCACGTCATCGAGCCAACCACATCGGAGCCGGCGCCCGGTTCCGACATCGCCAGCGCGCCGACGAACTCGCCGCTGCACAGCTTCGGTACGTATTTTTGCCGCTGCGCCTCGGTGCCGTGCCGAAACAGGTTATTGAGGCACAGATTGGAGTGCGCCGCGTAGGACAGGCCGACCGAGCCGGACGCGCGGGAGATTTCCTCCATCGCGACGACGTGCGCGAGATAAGTCAGCCCCGAACCACCGTACTCTTCCGGAATGGTGATGCCGAGCAGCCCCAGCTCGCCCAGCGCGGGCCACAAGTCGTACGGCGCCTCATTGCTGGCGTCGATTTTGGCGGCACGCGGCGCGATGTCGGCCGCCGCAAAGCGGGCGACCGACTCGCGCAGCATGTCGAGTTCGTCATTGATGCGAGTGTTGAAAAGGCTCAACGATCGCTCCTTGACCGGTTTTTATTTATCCGCGGCTGCGGTTGTAAAGCCGCGTGAAATCCTGCTTCACGAACGGCAGCTTGACCTTGCCCAGCGCGTTGATGCGCTTCTCGGCGAGCCGGTCCGCCGCCTTCCAGCTCGGGATCTTTTCCTGCTCGGCAAGACGGTAGATGTTCATCATGATGTCATAGATGCCGTTGACCATGCGCCCGGCGCGCTCCTGGTCGTAACCCTGCAGCTCGATCGCCACGTTCATCACGCCGCCGGCGTTGATCGCGTAGTCCGGCGCGTACAGGATGCCGCGCTTGTGCAGCTCATCGCCGCAGGCCGTTGTCTGAAGCTGATTGTTCGCGGCGCCGGCAACCACTTCGCATTTCAGCCGCGGCAGCGTCTTTTCGTTGACCGATGCGCCCAGCGCGCACGGCGCAAAGACGTTGACCTCGCAGTCGTAGATATCGTCCATGGGCACGGCTTCGGCGCCCAGCGCCTCCATCTCCGTCACCCGCTCTTCGTTCAGGTCGCAGACGAAGACCTTCGCGCCCTCGTCGCGCAGGTGCTTGATCAGATGCCCGCCGACATGGCCCGCGCCCTGCACCGCGAAGCTCAGCTTGCCAAGGTCGGTGTGGCCGTACTTCTTCTGCACCGAAGCGCGGATGCCCTGCAGGGTGCCGAACGCGGTGAACGGGGAGGGGTCGCCGCTGCCGCCGTGGACCGGATGCACGCCCACGACATAATCGGTTTCCTGGAAGATGTAGTCCATGTCCTGGACGTTCGTGTTGACGTCCTCGGCGGTAATATAGCGTCCGCTCAGGGACTCGATGAAACGGCCCAGCGCGCGGAAAAACCCTTCGCTCTTGTCCTTTTTCGGATCGCCGATAATGACCGCCTTGCCGCCGCCGAGATTCAGCCCCGCGATCGCTGATTTATAGGTCATGCCCTGCGACAGCCGCAGCACGTCGGTCAGCGCATCCTGTTCATTCTCGTACGGCCACATGCGCAGGCCGCCCAACGCTGGGCCGAGCACGGTATTGTGGATCGCAATGATCGCCTTCAGGCCGGTGTCTTTCGAATGAAAGAACACGACCTGCTCGTGCTCCATCTGCTCAACGGTAGCGAAAAGCTCCATGATCTCCTCCTCGGTGGGAATATTAAGTCTATAACGCGTTCTGTCGGCGTTATTTTCCTGAATCCGGGTGCGATGAAGGCCAGGCGCGGGCCCAGTGCGTTCACTGCGAACGCGGCATTATAACATTGCTTTACAAAACCGCGTTTCTGGCTCCAGCAGCGGAGGCGGTATACTAGAAGATACGATAACCATGAAGAAGGCGGTTCGGGAACGTCTTCCCGGAGCGTGTTCGACAGGATGTCGAACCCGGAGCCTGCAGGGATGTATTCACGGCGTTCCGGGAAGGCGTTACCGCACCGCCTTCCTGCGACAACCCCGACGAGACGACCCATGAGCACAGCAGCCAAACATCTACATTCCGTTCCGGCGCAAGACGCCGCGGCCCCCCTGCGTTTCATCAGCGCCGCGTCCCTGTTCGACGGCCACGACGCCGCCATCAACATCATCCGCCGGCTGCTGCTGCAGGAGGGCGCCGAAGTCGTTCACCTGGGCCACAACCGCAGCGTCGCCGAAATTGTCGATGCCGCGCTGCAGGAAGACGCCGACGGCATCGCGGTCAGCTCCTACCAGGGCGGCCACATGGAATACTTCAAATACATGGTCGACATGCTGCGTGAGCGCGGTGCCGAGCATATCCGCGTGGTCGTCGGCGGCGGCGGTACCATCGTGCCGGCCGAGCGCGCCGAACTGGAAGCGCACGGCGTCGAAAAAGTGTATGGGCCCGAAGACGGCATGGAAATGGGCCTCCAGGGCATGATCCAGGACGTCTTCAAACGCGTCCGTGCCTGGAAGAAGCCCGACTTTGACCCGGCCGAATGCAGTCATGAGAATCCGGCTGTCGTCGGTCGCACCATCTCCATGCTTGAACTCGCCGAACCGGGCGACAAGCAGGTGTCGTCGCTGGTGGCTGACTGGGCGAAGCGCGCTCGCGACAGCCGCGCCCCGGTCGTCGGGCTCACCGGCACTGGCGGCTCCGGCAAGAGCAGCCTCACCGACGAACTGCTCAACCGTTTCAAGGCGAGCTTCCCCCATCTCGCCATCGCCGTGCTGGCCGTCGACCCGACGCGGCGCCGCACCGGCGGCGCGCTGCTCGGCGATCGGATTCGCATGAACAGCCTGACCAACTCTTCTATATATATGCGTTCGCTCGCGACCCGGCGGGCGCATGTCGCGACCAGCGAAATCCTGACCGAGACGATCGATCTTCTGAAAGCCGCCGGCTATGGCCTGATCCTGCTCGAAACCGCTGGTATTGGTCAGAGCGACAGCGAAGTCGTCGACCTGGTCGACTTCTCGATGTATGTCATGACCAGCGACTACGGTGCGGCCAGCCAGCTCGAAAAGATCGACATGCTCGATTTCGCCGACATGATCGCGCTGAACAAGTTCGAAAAGCGCGGCGCTGAAGATGCCTTGCGCGACATCAAGAAGCAGTGGCGGCGTAACCATGTTGCGTTCGATGTCGAGGAATCCGACATTCCGGTGTATCCGACCATCGCCAGCCAGTTCAACGACCCCGGCGTCAACCACCTGTTCCAGGCGCTGGTCGCGCGCCTCGTCGCCAAGCTCAAGCTCGACGCGGACGCGTGGCAGGTGCCCGAACACCTGGCGGAAATGGAGCGCGAGAAACGCGCGCCGATCCCGCCGTCGCGCGAGCGCTACCTGGCGGAAATCGCCGAGTCGGGGCGTGGCACGCACAGCGACATCAATACGCGCGCCGAAGCCGCGTCGCTGGCGCAAAGTTATTACGACGCGCTCAAGGCGCTCGGCGATGCCAAGCTGCCCGAGCCGCTCCAGGCCTTCGATCCCGCCGCCGCGCTGGGCGAGGACGGCAACGCCGTCACCGTGCTGCGGCAGCGCTACAATTCCGCGCTCGACGAAGTCGGCCCCGACGCCGTTAAGCTGCTGCGCAACTGGCCGGCGCTGAAGGCCGCGGTGCAGGCCGACACCTATTCATATAAGGTGCGCGGCCGCGAAATCACCGGCGAGAACTACACCGAATCGCTGTCCGGAACAAAGGTGCCGAAGATCGCCGCGCCGCGTTTCCGGGACTGGGGCGAAATCCTGCGCTTCCTGATGGAAGAAAACCTGCCGGGCGCATACCCGTACACGGCGGGTGTCTATCCGTACCGTCGCGCGGCGGAAGATCCGACGCGCCAGTTCGCCGGCGAAGGCACGCCGGAGCGCACCAACCGGCGCTTCCACTACCTGTCGCAGGGGCTGCCGGCGACGCGGCTGTCCACGGCTTTCGACTCGGTTACCTTATATGGTGAGGATCCGGACGAGCGGCCCGACATCTACGGCCGCATCGGCAACTCGGGCGTGTCGATCGCGACCGTCGACGACATGAAGAAGCTCTATTCCGGTTTCGATCTTGCCGCGAAGAACACCTCGGTGTCGATGACGATCAATGGCCCGGCGCCGATGATCCTGGCGATGTTCATGAACGCGGCGATCGACCAGCAGGTCGAACGCCACCTGCGCGAAACCGGCGGCTGGGCCGAGGCGGAAAAGAAGATCCAGAAGCTCTACCACGGCAGCACGCCGCCGGTGTACGAGGGCGACCTGCCGGAAGATCACGACGGCTTCGGGCTCGGCACGATCGGCGTCAGCGGCGATCAGCTCGTCGATGCCGAAACCTACGGCCGTATCCGCGAGGAAACCCTGAAGCAGGTGCGCGGCACGGTCCAGGCCGACATCTTAAAAGAGGACCAGGCGCAGAATACCTGCATCTTCTCCACGGACTTTGCGCTGCGGATGATGGGCGACGTGCAGGCCCACTTCATCGAGCACGGTGTGCGCAACTTCTATAGTGTGTCGATCAGCGGCTATCACATTGCCGAGGCCGGCGCGAACCCGATCAGCCAGCTGGCCTTCACGCTGGCCAACGGCTTCACGATCGTCGAGTACTACCTCGCGCGCGGCATGAACATCGACGATTTCGCGCCCAACCTGAGCTTCTTCTTCAGCAACGGCATGGACCCCGAGTACGCTGTTATCGGCCGCGTCGCCCGCCGCATCTGGGCGCGCGCGATGCGCGAGCGCTACGGTGCCAATGCCCGCAGCCAGATGCTCAAGTATCACATCCAGACGTCGGGGCGCAGCCTGCATGCGCAGGAAATCCAGTTCAACGACATCCGCACCACGCTGCAGGCGCTGTACGCGCTCTACGACAATTGCAACAGCCTGCACACCAATGCGTACGACGAGGCGATCACCACGCCGACGGAGGAGTCGGTTCGGCGCGCGATGGCGATCCAGCTCATCATTAATAAGGAACTGGGCCTCAACAAGAACGAAAACCCGCTGCAGGGCGCGTTCATCATCCAGGAACTGACGGACCTGGTCGAAGAGGCGGTTTACCGCGAGTTCGAGCGAATTTCGGAGCGGGGCGGGGTGCTTGGCGCGATGGAAACCATGTACCAGCGCGGCAAGATCCAGGAAGAAAGCCTGGTGTACGAGCGCCGCAAGCACGACGCGAGCCTGCCGATCATTGGCGTGAATACCTTCCTTCCCGAAGACGGCGAGGAAACGGAGCGCGAAGTGGCCCTGATCCGGTCCACCGAGGCGGAGAAGCAGGCGCAGATTACCGGCATTAACCGCTTCCGCGAGTTGCACAAGGACGCGACGCCGGACGCACTGGCCGCGCTGCAGCAAACGGCTCGAACCGGAGGCAACCTGTTTGGTCAGTTGATGGAGACGGTGAAAGTTTCTTCGCTCGGACAGATTTCGGCCGCACTCTACGAAGTCGGCGGACGTTACCGACGGAATATGTAGCGGAGGATGACGCGGGGCAAAATTTGTAATACATTTGAGGTGCTTACGGTCATTTTCAACCCCGGCCGTAAGCGCCGGATGGGCGACGGAGCATGGAAAACGCTGTAAATCAAGCCCTTAACGGACGCTGTCAAACGCTTTTCTTTTAGAATTTTCTTTGCTAGAGTCGCAGAGCTTAGCACCGGGGAACCCCCGGTGGATGTGCTAAATCTTCATTCAAACCGAAGCTTTTTTAAGGTACCGCCATGCCCAAGACACGACTTGTGGAGTTTATGGCCGCCGGCTGCCTGGCCCTCGCGCTGGGTGTGCCCGCCATAGGGTTCGCCGCTCCACCGAGCTCGCTGGAAGCGCCGTTGCTGGTCCAGAACGAAACGAATCAGCAATCGCAGCAGTCGCAGAAAAAGATCGACGCGATTGCCAGCAAGACCAACGACGCGCTGCAGACTTACCTGACCACGATGCAGCAGATCGACCGGCTGAAAGCGTACAACTCGCAGATCAGCAAGTTGATCCAGTCCCAGCAGCAGCAAATGGCCCAGATTCAGCGGCAGATGAGCCAGATCGGCGACACGCAGAAGCAGGTCATGCCGCTGATGCAGCAGATGATCGATGCGCTGCGCAATTTCATCAAGCTCGACCTGCCGTTCCAGGTGCAGGATCGCCTTGCTCGCGTTCAGCAGCTTGAAGATTTGATGAGCGACGCCAGCGTGACCGACGCCGAGCGCTTCCGGCAGATCATGGATGCCTACATGGCTGAGGTCGACTATGGCCGCAACATCGGCAGCTACCGTGGTCCGCTGGCCGCCGGTGGCAAGACCCGCACCGTTGACTTCCTGCGAATTGGCCGCATCGCGCTGATGTACCAGACGATCGACGGTTCCGAAACCGGTTTCTGGAACCGGCTGACCCAGCAATGGCAGATTGACAACGACCTGAGCGACGCCGTCGCCAAAGGTCTGGACGTAGCGACTAGCGGTACGGCGACGCAACTGCTAATAGCCCCCGTGCCTGCTCCCCAGCCTGCGGAGACCCAGCAATGATGAAATTCGTAAAAATACTGGCCGTCGTTGCCGGCTGTATGGCCGCCGGTACCATTCTGGCGGCTCAAAACCCTGATCAGCAATCTAATCAGAATCAGGCGTCGGCGAACCGTGCTGCCAATCTGCAGCAGTTGTTGCAACAGGTGCAGCAGGCACAGAACGCCGCCGCGGCTGTTAACGCACAGCGCGAGCGGGAGTTTGCCCAGGCTCTGGACAAGCAGCAGGAAATCCTTGCTCGTGCCCAGGCTGAAAAGCAGAACGTGCAGAAGCGCAGCGACGAGCTGCAGGCAACGTTCAATGCGAACGAGCAGAAGCTCAACCAGCTGTCGACCCAGCTGCGCAACCGCATGGGTAGCTTCGGCGAAGTGTTCGGCGTGGTCCGTCAGACGGCCGCCGACCTCAAGGGCATTATCGACAGCTCGCTGATTTCGGCCCAGCTTCAGGGCCGCGGGCAGTTCCTGAGCCGGATTGCGGCATCAACGTCATTGCCGTCGATCAACGAGCTGCAAAAGTTGTGGTACATGCTGCTGCATCAGGCCGCGGCGGAAGGCCAGGTGGTTCGTTTCCCGACCACGATAACCCGCGCTGACGGCACGCAGACACAGGCGGACGTCGTGCGTGTGGGCGGGTTCGATGCCATCCGCGGTAATGACTACCTGAATTATCTGCCCGAGACCGGCCAGCTGGTGGTGTATGCGCAGCAGCCGAGCCGCCAGAATGCGCGTGATCTGGCTGCCGCGTTATATGGCGCCAAGTCCGGCAATCTGCCGATGGCGGTCGATCCTACCAAGGGCCAGCTGCTCAGTCTGCTGATTACCACCCCCAGTGTTTGGGATCGCCTGCAGCAGGCGGGGGCTGTCGGCTACATCATCATTGCGCTGTTCATCATCGGGCTTCTGATCGCGCTTGAACGCATCATCGCGCTGACGATCGTGCAGGCCAAGGTCAAGAAGCAGCTCAAGACGAATACGCCGAACCCGAATAATGCGTTGGGACGTGTGCTGAACGTCTACGCCGAGAACCCGAACGACAACGTCGAGACGCTTGAGTTGAAGCTCGACGAGGCGATTCTCAAGGAGCAGCCGGCGCTGGAAGCCTGGCAGGGCGTCATCAAGCTGATCGCCGCCGTTGGCCCGTTGCTCGGTCTGCTCGGTACCGTTATCGGCATGATCGTGGTGTTCCAGACCATTACGCTGTTCGGTGGCGGCAATCCGAAGCTGATGGCCGGTGGTATCTCATACGCGCTGGTCACGACGGTAGAGGGCCTGGTAACGGCGATTCCGCTGGTTATCCTGCACGCCTACATCACCAGCAAGAGCCGTGCTGTTATCCAGGTTCTGGAAGAGCAGAGTGCCGGAATCGTGGCCGCCCAGGCGGAAAAGAAGAAATGAGCGACTGGTTCATAGGCGACGTCTGGAACGGCCTGGCGAACTTTTTTCACCAGGGTGGCGTGGTGCTGTATGCAATCCTCGCCATCACGATCCTGATGTGGACGTTTATCGTCGAGCGCTACTGGTACTTCTGGTTCAACCACAAGCACCATGCAGAAGCGGCGGTGAACGAGTGGCGTCAGCGCACCGACACGGAGTCCTGGTTTGCCCTGCGGGTACGGGACAAACTGGTTTCCGAGGTGTCGCAGAGTGCCGGCCAGTACCTGCTGATGATCCGAACCTGCATCGCCGTGTTACCGTTGCTGGGCCTGCTCGGCACGGTAACCGGCATGATCACGGTGTTTGACGTGATTGCATCGGTGGGAACAGGTAATGCACGAGCGATGGCCCTGGGTGTGTCGCATGCGACCATTCCAACGATGGCCGGCATGACGGCGGCGATTTCCGGCATCTTCTTCAGCGCCCAGCTCGACCGCTGGGCCAGCAATGAAGTTGAGGAGATCGAAGACCAGCTCCAGCGCTTTTAACGCGAGGCATTCATGAGACGCAGACATAATCGCGCGGCCGACGAGGCCGGCATCGATATGACGCCAATGCTCGACGTCACGTTCATTCTGCTGATCTTTTTCATCGTGACGACTTCGTTTGTTTCGACGGCCGGCATTACCGTGGGCCGGCCGTCGAGCAACCCGAACCAGGTGGAAAAGAAGAGTAACAGCAAGCCGATCGTGATCCGCATCGCGGCCAATGGCACCATCCAGATGAATAACCGCCAAATCGACATTGCGGCCATTCAGGACAACGTGCAGAGTGCGTTGGCCGGCAATTCCGATGCGACGGTCATCGTGGTGGCTAATGGTGGCGCGGGTGCCGGCCTGATGGTTACCGCCATCGACCAGGCAAGAGCGGCAGGTGCCAAGAACGTGTCGATCGCTACGACCGGCTCGAACGGCTAGCCCAACTTTAACCGAATGACCATGGGAATCCGATAATGGCGAGAAGACACGCCCAGACGGAAGAAGCGGAAATCGACATGACGCCGATGCTCGACGTCACGTTTATTCTGCTCATCTTCTTTATCGTGACCACCTCGTTCGTCAAGCCCACCGGCATCAATCCTTCGCTGCCGGAGGCGATGACGACACAGCAGTTGGCCCAGGGGAATATCCTCATCGGCATCACTGCTGATGACGAAATCTGGATGAACAAGCACCACCTGCAGGTGGTTGACGTGCGGACGCAGGTGGAACAGGCAAAAGCCCAGACGCCTAAAAGCAACGTCGTAATTGTCGCCGACCGGAACGCAAGCACCGCGCAGGTTGTCCAAGTAATGGACGCGGCAAGACTGGGTGGCGCTGAAAACGTCTGGATCGCCACCACGAAGGGCGAGCAGTAATGCGCTATATACTATCTTTGATTGTCGGTTTTCTGGTGGCCGGACTTCTGTTCTGGATTATGCGCAGCTTCATATCCGGACAGCAATCCGTTCCCACCGGGGGCGAAGTCACTCAAATCGTGAACTTCGTGCAGGCGCCAAAGCAGGAAGAAATCCAGCACAAGCAGCGTGACATTCCGGACAAGCCGAAGCCCCAGCAGCCGCCGCCGGAAGCGCCTAAGGTGCACGTTTCAAAAGCGCAAAAGGTGCAGACGCCGCAGGTAAACATCAACATCCCGAACATCGGCGTACCCACGCCGGGTGCGGGCGGCTCTGGGCCTTACCTTGGCTCCGGTGGGTTTAATGTCAGCAACCTGTCTGCCAACGGCCAGGCGATCCCGATTGTCGCTATCACGCCGCAGTATCCGGCGTCGGCCATGTTCAGCAAGCTGGAGGGCCATGTAACGCTTGAGTTCACCATTCAGCCGGATGGATCTGCGACGGATCCCGAGGTGATTGACTCGGAGCCGCGTCGCGTATTCGACAAGGCGGCAATCAATGCGTTGTTGAGGTCGAAATTCAAGCCGAAGGTCGTGAACGGCAAGCCGATAGCCAGCCGTGGCACGTTTACCTATCAATTCCACTTGCCGAAGAACCGAAGGTAAATTATGAACAAGTTCTTCAAAGCGGCGATCGCGGTTTGTGCTTTGGTGTGTTTCGGGGTTGCGGCGTCTGCATACGGCGCGCAAGCGGACAAAGATCGTAACGTCCAATCGCTGGACCAATACACGGCGGCAAAGCTCAACAACGCGCAGAAAGAGCTGAAAGACAAGAAGTATGCCCAGGCCTTGTCGGACCTCCGTGAGCTGGCGCAAGACGTGCAGGATAATACCTATGCGCTGGCATTAACGGACCAGATGATCGCCTACGTATACATCGATCAGAAGAAGTATCGTCAAGCGCTGCCGTATCTGCGCAAGGCCGTCGATCTGCATGCGTTACCCGAGACGCAGCAGCATCAGACAACGCTGACGCTGGCTCAACTTTACGGCTTGACGGATCAGTACCGCGAGGCGATCGAGGTGCTGGAGCGCTGGTTCAAGAACGAAAAGAACCCGTCGGCCACAGCGTATGTGCTCGCGGCGACTTCGTACTATCAGTTGAAAGAACTGAAGCCTGCGCGCAAGTATGTGAAGCTGGCGATCCAGAAGGGCGACGAGCCTAATGAGCAGTGGTACGGACTGCTGGTGGGTATCGACTACGAGCTCAAGAACTTTGACGAGGCCATCGACGCGCTTAAAAAGATGATCTCGTATTGGCCGGACAAGGCAGACTACTGGCACAACCTGTACGGTCTCTACATGCTGAAGGAACAGAATGAAAAGGCGCTGGTCGTAATGCGAGTGGCGTACGAAAAGGGACTTATTAACGAAGGCGACACGCTGCTCAATCTCGCCCGCCTGGAACTGGTACACGGCCTGCCATACTATGCGGCCGAAGTACTGACGAAGGGCATGAAATCCGGCAAGATCGAGTCCAATCTTGATAATCTGCGGTTGCTGGTTACCGCCTGGACCCAGGCGCAGGAAACGGATGAGGCGCTTGAGACGCTGGATAAGGCTGCCAAGCTGGCCGACGACGGCATGCTTTACCTCAAGAAGGCTCAGCTCTGTTACCAGGAAGCCGAGTGGGAATGCGCAATTGATGCCGCCAACGATGCTGCGGACAAGGGTGGATTGGATGAGCCCGGCAAGGCTTACCTGATGAAAGGCATGGCACTGGCGCAGGTCGAAAAATACGACCAGGCCAAGGAAGCTTTTCACAAGGCGGAGCGTTACAAGGGAACCAGAGATCAGGCGCGCGGCTGGATCAAGTACATCAAGGACACGGAGGCCGCTACCAGCTGACCGACCGGTGGCATCTGACTCAGAAAGAAGCGCCCCTCAGGGGCGCTTCTTTTTTATGCGTTTCGTCATCTGCTGAGTCTGGTTCTCCGCAGCTTTTCAGGATTGCCTGCCGCGCGGCGTCCCGAAGATTTTCGGCCTGTTCGCGCCCGCCGGTTTCCATTGTGATAGCCGCTAGCAGCGCCACCTGAATCGTCCGGGGTCGAAACAGCCACGCTCCCGCGGGGAGGATACAGCGCGTCCCCCGGATAACTACGGGCACCACGGGCAGATTTCCGCGCGCCGCGGCAAGGAAAGCGCCCAGCCTGAAGCTGCGCAGCCCGGGTTCACGCCGAAATGTGCCCTCCGGAAACACGCCAATCGCATTGCCCTTTTTTGCCGCGCGGATGAGGCGTGCCGCTGCTCCAGCGGCTGCGCTGGTATTGGCTCGAGCGACGAAGGCCATCCCAAGCCGGCGGAGCAGCAGGCCGATAAACGGCGCATCGTTCATCTCGCTTTTGATCAGGAACGTAAAGCGCGGCGGCAAGGCTGCCATCATGACAATACCGTCCAGATAGCTGGCATGATTGGCGACGACAACGCTCGGTCCCTCCGGCAGCCGGTCCAGGCCGGTGACCTCAAGTGGCATGCCGCTGAGCCGAAAAACGAACCGTCCGGCGCGGCGGGCAAAGGCGCGCCGCAGCCGCAGTTGGGGTAGCGCGATCGCGATCGCAGCCGACGGTAGCGCGATGGCCGTGACTGCTGCAAAAACCCGAAGTTGTGACAACCACAGCCGGAAGGAAACCATATCGCGGGTGCTAAATTAAAGTTAACATAATCGTTCTGTGAACGGGGTCACGGCGGCGGTGCCGCGACTAGGCCAAGCTAACTTACCTTTTAACGGATTGAACAACAATATAAGAAGACGATCTATATGGACCAGGAGGTATCGCAATGGTTGCTAACGCGAAGCGCAAGGTGCCGGAGATGGAAATGACGGACACCGACAGCTTCGGATATGTTGAGCGTTTTCTCGACGCTGCGTGGATGGAGCGGGGGCTTTCCGCGAACACGCTGATGGCGTATCGAGCGGACCTCGTTTCCCTGGGCCGCTGGCTTGCGGCGCGCGGCAAGCCGCTGGAGCGCGCAACGACGGCCAACCTGCAGGCTTTTCTTGCGCACCGGATGGAAGGTGGGAGCCCGCGTTCCACGGCGCGCCAATTATCGACGATCCGCCGCTTTTTTCGCTATCTCGTGCGCGAAGGTGTCAATGGCGAAGATCCGACGGTATCGATCGCGCGGCCGAAGCTCGGTCGTCCGCTGCCCAAGTCGATGACCGAAACGGAGGTGGAGGCGCTATTGGCCGCCCCGGATACGCGCAAGCCGCTGGGTGTGCGCGACCGCACGATGCTTGAGTTGCTGTACGCGACGGGGTTGCGGGTATCGGAACTCGTGTCGCTGCGTCGCGAGCAGATCAACTTGCAGCAGGGGACGGTTCGTGTGACCGGCAAGGGCGACCGGCAGCGACTGATTCCGCTGGGCGAGGAAGCGATCGTGTGGCTGGAGCGGTATCTGGCCGAGGCGCGGCCCGATATTCTGAACGGACGGGAGACGCCTTACCTGTTTCCGACGTCGCGTTCGGAGTCAATGACGCGCCAGGCTTTCTGGCACCTGATCAAGCGCTACGCCAACCGCGCACAGATCAAGGAAGACCTGTCGCCGCATACGCTCCGTCACGCGTTTGCGACGCATCTGCTGAATCACGGGGCGGATTTGCGCGTGGTGCAGATGCTGCTGGGCCACAGTGACTTGTCGACGACCCAGATTTACACGCACGTTGCGAAGAAGCGGCTGCAGGAGGTGCACGCGGAGCATCATCCGAGGGGGTAAGAATAGTTGCTAGTCGCTAGTAGCTAGTGGAAGAGAAGAGAAGGAAAAACGCAGCCTCTTTACTAGCGACTAGCGACTAGCGACTAGCGACTAGCGACTAGCGACTAGCTACTTGTTCTCATCGCTCCAACATCTCCAGCTTGCCTGACTTTCCTTCCCATTCCTTCGCGTCCGGCGGCGCTTCTTTCTGTTCAGTAATCACCGGCCACTCAGCTGCAAGCTCCGCGTTGAGCTTGAGGAAACGCTGCTGATCGTCCGGCAAATCATCCTCCGAAACAATTGCGTCAATCGGGCATTCCGGCTCGCAGAGCGTGCAATCGATGCATTCATCCGGATCGATGACCAGAAAATTTGGCCCTTCGTGGAAGCAGTCCACCGGGCAGACTTCCACGCAGTCCGTGTATTTGCACTTGATGCAGTCTTCAGTGACGACGAAGGTCATGGTGGCTCCAGTTCAAAATATGCGTAATTTTGCCACAACCGCAGGCGGCAATCAGGCAATCGGACGGGTGATGTTCGTGGTTCGGAATTGGAACGCTCGGCCGGCGTGCCGGTCTCCGAAGTAGTTTTCGAGCGTGAACCGGACGCTGGGGAAGGCGATCTGGTCCCACGGGACTTCCGCTTCGGCGACGAGCGACACCTCCAGACTTTCCGGCCCGGGGGCAAAGTCGCCGGAGACCATTTCCGCCCGGTACATCAGGTGAACCTGGTTGATTCTGGCCACATTCACCAGCGCCAGTGGTTCGAGTATCCGCACTTCGGCCAGCGCTTCTTCCTGTGTTTCCCGCGCGGCCGCTTCCGCCGTCGTTTCGGCGTTCTCCATGAAGCCGGCCGGCAGCGTCCAATAGCCGTAGCGCGGCTCTATCGCGCGTCGACAGATCAGGATCCGGTCTTCCCATTCCGGCACGCAGCCGACGACGAGTTTCGGGTTCTGGTAATGGACCGTTTCGCAGACGGTGCACACGTAGCGGAGGCGGTTGTCGCCCGGCGGCGTCTTTTGCGTGACGGCCTGGCCGCATTGGTTGCAGTATTTCATAGCCGGAAGATGCCAAAGGCCGGCGGTTGTTGCAATGAATGTGCTTTACAAACGGGGACGGGGCTATAAGCTAACTGAATGCCGCACCTCTTTCGTTATGCCGAACCGGCCGATGCGCCGGCTGTTCGCCGGCTGGTCGAATCCGCCTACCGCGGCGAGGCCAGCCGTGTCGGCTGGACCACCGAAGCGGATTTCCTCGATGGCCAGCGTGTCGATCCCGAAGGTGTTCTCGAAGCAATCGCCAAGCCGGACAGTTACGTGCTGCTCGCCGACAGCGGTCCCACGCTGGACGCGTGCGCGCATATCGAAAAGCGGAATGAAGCCTGCTACTTCGGCATGTTCGCGGTGCGTCCCGACGCGCAGGGTGCCGGGCTGGGCAAAGCAGTGCTCACGGAAGCGGAACACCGGGCGCGGACGCTGTGGCAGTCGGAGTCGATGCGCATGACGGTGATCGACCTGCGCGACGACCTGATCGCCTGGTACCGGCGGCGCGGCTACCGCCGCACGGGCGAACACGCGCCATTCCCGTACGGCGACGAACGCTTTGGTATTCCGCGCCGGGACGATCTGCGGTTCGAATGGCTCGTCAAGGACCTGACAGTCCTATCCCGTACTTCCTGAGCAACGCCTCCGGTTGCGGGTCGCGTCCGCGGAACGCGCGATAAAGCTCGCGCGCGGGGCGGCTGCTGCCACAGGCGAGCACGGTCCGGGCCAGGCGCGCGCCTGCTTCCGGGTTGAGTTCTTCGCCGTCCGTGAACGCCGAAAATCCATCGCGCGCCATCAGCTCCGCCCACAGGTAGCTGTAGTAGCCGGCGGCATAGCCGCCGCCGAAGATGTGCGCAAAGGTGCATTCGAACCGGTCGAGGGGCGAGACGGGTGTCACGCGCACCTGCTTGCGCACCGCCGCGAGTAGCTCCCGCACCTCGGTGATACTTGGCGTCGCATTGTCCAGGCGGTGCAATTCGAGGTCGAAGATCGCGAACTCTAACTGCCGCACCAGACGCATAGCGCCGTGGAAGTGGCGCGACGCGTTAAGCGCGTCGATCAGGTCGCGCGGCATTCCAGCGTCGGAGTCGGCGTCGGCAGATAATTCCTTGAGTCCGGCTGAATGCCATCCCAGTTCTTCATGCAGCTGGCTTGGAAATTCGACAGCGTCCCATTCGACGCCGCTGATGCCGCCGACCGACGGGTAGTCGATCCGCGTAAGCAGATGGTGCAGGCAATGGCCCAGCTCATGGCACAGTGTCACCACGTCGTCGTGACGGAGCAGGGCTGATTGCCCGCCGGGCGGGCGCATGAAGTTCGCGGTGAGGAACGCCGAAGCGAGCCTCTCGGTGCCGTCGAGACGCAGGCGGTGGCCGCCTTCGTCCATCCAGGCACCGCCGCGCTTGCCCGGGCGCGCATAGAGATCGAGATAAAGGCGCCCCACAGGTGCGCCGTCGCGACGGGTTAGCTCCCAGACCATCACGTCGGGGTGCCAGAGCGGCAGGTCGCTGAGCGTGCGAAAACTCAGGCCGTAGAAGCGGTGAAACAGGTTCCGCAAACCCTTCAGAACCTGGTCAAGCGGCAGGTAGCGGCGCAGCCGTTCCTCATCAAAGCCGTAGCGCGCCTCGCGCAGCTTCTCCGAGTAGTAGCCGGTATCCCACGGCGCCAGCGCATCGTCGAGGCCGTTTTGCGCGGCGAACTCCGCCAGTTCCACAAACTCCCGTTCGGCACGCTCGCGTGAGCGGCGCGCCAGGTCCTGCAGAAATCCAATTGCCTCGTCGGCGCTTCGCACCATCCGTTCGACCAGCGCGTATTCGGCATAGTTGGCATAGCCCAGTTCGTTCGCCAGCCGGCGACGGGCGGCCAGGATCGCTTCGATGCCCGGCCCGTTGTCATACTTTCCGTTGTCACTGGCGTCGGACGCGCGACTGATCCAGGCTTCGTAGACCTGTCGGCGCAACGCACGGTTATCGGCGTGGGTCAGAATGGTGCTGACGATGGCCGGGTCGAGCGTAATCAGCCAGCCGGACAAATCCTTTTCCCGCGCGCGTTCCGCGAGCAGCGTACGCGCGCCTTCGGGCACGCCGGCAAGCATCTCCGCGTCCGTGAGCGGCAGCTGCCAGGCATCCGTCGCATCGAGCAGTTGCGACTCGAAGCGCTGACCGAGCGCCGACAAGTCTGCGATTAACTGCCGCACGCGTTCCCGCCCCTCAGGCGGTAACTGCGCGCCCGACAACTGAAAGTCCGTCAGGGCATGCTCCACAAGCGCCCGTTCCGCGTCCGGTCGATCGGCAAAATCGGCCGCGTCGGCGAACTGTCGAAACGCCTGGTAAAGGCCCTGATGCTGACCCAGCCATGTCCGGTAATCTGTGATCGCTGCGAGGCTGCGCTCGTAAGCGCCGCGCACGTCCGGGTTTGCGGCGACGCTGTTCAGATGACGCAACGGCGCAAAGCGGCGGGCCAGATCCTCGCTAATCAGCTCCAGCGTGATAATCAGTTCATCCGGGTCGCCGGCCACGGCCGACTCAATTCGCTGCCGTGCGATCGTCAGGCGCTGCTCCAACTCGTCAGCAACGCGCGCTGGTTCGACATCCTGAAAGGAGGGCATGGGCGGCGGAGAGGGCCGTCTTTCGATGTCAGTCATGGATCAAGCCTTGCAAACATTTCTGGGGAAGCAGTGTCGGAAACTGTAGATTAGCGTTGTGGCGAGTCTGCCGAGTGGGTACCGGGACGGTGTGAGATTCGA
>DASSNT010000096.1:0-4810 GCA_035701285.1 Gammaproteobacteria bacterium
CGTGCGCCATTTCCTCGAGTGACGGGGTGATCAGGCCGCTCAACCCGATGATGTCGGCGTTGGCCTCGCGCGCGGCCGCGAAGATCTTTGACGCCGGCACCATTACGCCGAGGTTGATGACTTCATAGTTGTTGCACTGCAACACGACGCCAACGATATTTTTGCCTATGTCATGCACGTCGCCCTTGACGGTCGCCAGCACAATCCTGCCCTTCGCGCGGGCATTCTCGTCCTTCTCGGCCTCGATGAACGGCAGCAGGTAGGCGACCGCTTTCTTCATCACCCGCGCGGATTTGACCACCTGCGGCAGAAACATCTTGCCGGAGCCGAACAGGTCGCCGACGACGTTCATGCCGTCCATCAGCGGCCCCTCAATCACATCCAGCGGCCGCACGGCCTCCTGTCGCGCTTCCTCGGTGTCGGCTTCCACGTATTCTGTAATGCCGTGCACCAGCGCGTGCGTCAAACGCTCGCCGACCGACGTCTCGCGCCACGACAGATCTTCCTCGCGCCGCTTGCCGCCGCTCTTGATGTCCTCGGCCACGGCCAGCAGGCGCTCGGTGGCATCCGGCCGGCGATTCAGCACCACGTCCTCGACGCGCTCGCGCAGGTCGGCGGGAATGTCTTCATAAACGGCGAGCTGGCCGGCGTTGACGATACCCATGTCCATGCCGGCGGCAATGGCGTGGTACAGAAACACGGAGTGGATGGCTTCGCGCACGCCGTTGTTGCCGCGAAACGAGAACGACACATTGCTGACGCCGCCGCTGATGTACGCGCCGGGACAGCGTTTCTTGATCTGGCGCGCCGCCTCGATGTAGGCGACACCGTAATCGTTGTGCTCCTCGATTCCGGTCGCAATCGCGAAGATGTTCGGGTCGAAAATAATGTCGTGCGGCGCGAAACCGACCTGCTCGGTCAGCACCCCGTAGGCGCGTTCGCAAATCGCGACCTTGCGCTCGACCGTACCGGCCTGGCCCTCTTCGTCGAACGCCATGACCACGACCGCTGCGCCGTAGCGCCGTGCCAGCCGCGCCTGTTCCAGGAACGGCCCCTCGCCTTCCTTCAGACTCAGCGAGTTGACGATCGCCTTGCCCTGCACACAGCGCAGCCCGGCCTCGATGATCTCCCACTTGGACGAGTCGATCATCACCGGCACGCGCGCGACATCCGGTTCAGCCGCAATCAGATGCAGGAACCGTGTCATCGCCGCCACGCCGTCGAGCATGCCCTCATCCATGTTGACGTCGATGACCTGCGCGCCGTTCGCCACCTGGTCGCGGGCGACCTCGACCGCGTCGGCGTACTGATCCTCAGCGATCAGCTTGCGGAACTTCGCCGAGCCGGTCACGTTGGTGCGCTCGCCGACGTTAATGAAGTTGCTTTGCGGTCCGACTGTCAGCGGTTCGAGCCCCGACAGCCTGAGCCGCGGTTCGATCGTCGGCAGCGCGCGGGGTTGTTTGCCTTTGACGGCCTCGGCAATCGCCGCTATATGCTCCGGCGTGGTGCCGCAACAGCCGCCGACAAAATTGACCAGGCCACTCTCCGCCCACTCGCCGAGATGCCGCGCCATGTCGGCCGGCGTCTCATCGTAGCCGCCGAACTCGTTGGGCAGCCCCGCGTTCGGATACGCGCTGACGTAACACGGCGCAACGCGCGACAGCTCCTCGATGTACTGGCGCAGCTCCGCCGGGCCGAGCGCGCAGTTCAGGCCGATCGCGAGCGGCCTGGCGTGCGCGACGGAGTTCCAGAATGCTTCGGTGGTCTGGCCGGACAGCGTGCGGCCGCTCAGGTCGGTGATCGTGCCGGAAATCATAATCGGCAGGCGCCGGCCCAGCTCGTCGAGCACCGACTCGATCGCGAACAGCGCAGCCTTGCAGTTGAGCGTGTCGAAGACCGTCTCCACCAGCAGGATATCCGCGCCCCCGTCGATCAGGCCGCGCGCGGCCTCGGCATAGGCGTCGGCGAGCTCTCCAAAACCAATGTTGCGAAAACCCGGATTATTGACGTCGGGCGACAGCGATGCGGTGCGGTTGGTCGGGCCAAGCGCGCCGGCAACGTAGCGCGGCTGGCCGGTTTCTTGCGCAACCGCATCGGCCGCTTCGCGCGCCAGCGCCGCGCCCGCCTTGTTCAACTCGTAAACCTGCGCTTCCATGCCGTAATCGGCCTGCGCAATGCGAGTCGAGTTGAAGGTGTTGGTTTCAACGATGTCCGCACCGGCCTCCAGGTACGCGCGGTGAATACTGCGCAGGATGTCCGGCTGCGTCAGATTGAGGATGTCGTTGTTGCCCTTGAGCTCGAACTCGTGGTCGGCGAAGCGCGTGCCTCGATAGCCGGCCTCGTCGAGCTTGTAGCTTTGAATCAGCGTGCCCATGCCGCCGTCGAGCACGACGATGCGGTCCTGCAACAAATTTTCGAATGCGTCAGTCATCCCTGTCCCCGATCAAACTGTGGTCAGCCGATCGAACGGCCGGTTGTAGATCTGCGCCGGGTCCGGCGCCGGTGTCGAAGCCGGCTTCAGGCCGAGCACGCGGCAGATCGCCAGCGTCAGCGCAGCGCGGTTCAACGTGTAGAAATGGAATTCATCCACGCCCTCGGCCTGCAGCCGCCGGCATTGCTCGGCGGCGACGCTGGCGGCGACGAGCTGGCGCGTTTCCGGCTCGTCGTCAAGGCCGTCGAACAGGCGCGCCAGCCACTTCGGCACCGTCGCTGCGCACGCCGCGCTGAATTTCACCACCTGATTGAAATTGGTGACCGGCAGAATGCCCGGCACCAGCGGCGCGTCGATGCCCGCCGCGCGAACGCGGTCGCGGAAACGCAGAAAAATATCGGGGTCGAAAAAATACTGCGTCATCACGCGGTTCGCACCGGCGTCCACCTTCGCCTTCAAGTTGTCGAGGTCGGCCTCGGGCGACACGGCATCGGGATGCGTCTCCGGATGCGCCGCCACGCTGATCTCGAAATCGGCCACGCGCTTGAGCCCGGCGACGAGTTCGGCCGCGCACGCATAGCCCTGCGGGTGCGGCGCAAATCTGGCGGCCCCCGCCGGCGGATCGCCGCGCAAGGCGACGACGTGACGCACCCCCGCTTCCCAGTAGCGCGCGGCAATCGCGTCGACCTCGGCGCGACTGGCGCCTACGCAGGTCAAATGCGCGGCTGGCTCCAGCTTCGTCTCGCGGCGAATGCGCTCGACCGTCGCATGGGTGCGTTCGCGCGTGGAGCCACCGGCGCCGTAGGTCACCGACACGAAATCCGGCAACAGCGGCGCTAGCCGCTCGATCGCGCCCCACAGCGCAGTCTCCATCTTCTCGGTTTTGGGAGGGAAAAACTCGAACGAAACCCGGACGCGGTGATCCCGCCGGGGAGAAATGCAATCCTTCGCATTATTCATTAGAAACGCCTTTGACGCTTTAGCGGCATTTCTAGCTCGCCCCGCAAACACGTCGCGAAACTCGGCGAGTGCGGGCAACAAAAAACCCGCATCAGCTTGGGCTAAAGCGGGTGACGGCCTCTTTAGCGGTACTTTTAGCGCGCCCGCAAGCTGATTATCAAATCGGCGCGATCCCCGAAGGGACGATTAAAGTATGGAAACAACGGGCGCGGGTTGTCAACCCCGGCGTTTTCTGTACCCGGGCATGACGACACGCGGACAGTCGGTTTGGCATGGCGAGCGCGGCCGTCAGTGCTGGCGGCCGCTGTTCACCTCCTGTGGAACTGGCATCTCCCCGATACTTACCCCATCGGCTCCCCGGTGCTTCGCTGCGGATTGCACGCAACGCCAGGATCCCCACCGAGCGATCGGATAATATCTCGAAGCTCCTTGGGGATCTGGCCCCAGTTCTGGGTTCTGATGCCCCGGAAGATGCCGTCATTTGTGCCAGAATCTTCCAACCCCGAGAAGGCGCAATCCGACTTCCCATGCAGCGTGCCGTCCTCAGTTTTCAGGCTCTTGCCGTTGCCGGTAATCTCACCGGCCACAACAGCATTGGCACCCAAACAAAGGATCGACACAGCGCAGACCATACCGATTTTCTTCACGCGATTTTTGTCCATGACTTTTGTCCTTAAAAAGTTAATCGCGACGAGCGGACCGCTCGCGGTTACGTCCCGAGAACGCGCCGTAATTATAGTTCGGAAATCGGCGCTTATGCCCATTCTGAGGAACGGGCCGGCGGCCACGGCAGGCGTCAAAATGGCGCGACACTCCGGGCTGAGCCTTTTGCTATTATGGGGTCCACAAGACGCCCCATCGCGCCCGCTCATGGACCCGGCAGCGCGGCCGCATCTCACAAACCGGCATTAAGGAAGGAGAACCGGCGGTGACCAATCCGCAAACACGCATCCGTATTACCAGATCCCCAGGCCGTCTGCTGACGGCAGCCGCAGTGGCTACGGCGTTCGTTGCGCCCGCACTGGCGCATGCACAGTCATTCGGTTACGACAACGTTGTCGCCAGGGCGAAGGCACTGGCGGCGAAGCCGTTCGAGGCGCCCAGGCGCGTGCCGGATTTCCTCGCCAACGTCAGTTACGACGACTATCGTGACATCCGCTTTCGCGTCGAGAACTCGCTGTGGAAACAGTCGAACACGAAATTCCAGGTGATGCTGATTCACCCCGGCCTGTACTACGATCATGCGGTACAAATTAACGTCGTTGATGCCGAAGGCGTGCATGAGGTGCAGTTTTCGCCGACGCTGTTCGACTACGGCCATAACAAGTTCGTCGACAAGATTCCGCCCGACCTCGGCTTCGCCGGCTTCAAGCTGACCTACCCGCTGAAGGGCGAAGACTCGCACAACCAGTTTCTGGT
>DASSNT010000097.1:0-5516 GCA_035701285.1 Gammaproteobacteria bacterium
CGTCGCCGCCTTTACGCTGCCCCCGACGCCTTCAATGGCCGCCGCGCGAGCTGCGCCGGTCACGTTGATGAACCGCGGAACCGCAAAGGCTGCCAATATCCCCAGAATGATGATAACGGTGACCAGCTCGATCAGCGTGAAGCCTTGTTGCTTTCTCATATCGCACCCATTGTTGGAGTCACGGCTCCGGTCGTCTTTATGGCGGCCCGAACCGGCCGCTCTCCCTGCAGTTGAAGTCAAGAATCGAAGACTTGTCATCCTGACTCAATAAAAAGCTGGCTCAGCGGCATTTCGAGCAGCGCCAGCGGTCCCACGCTGTCAACGGAACAGGCCGCTGAGGCGCGGGCCTCAGCGGCCTGTTTGCTTAGCCGCAGTTGCTCACGTTGACGGCGATTGCAGGACTGGCACCCGCGGTTGCCGCTTCTGTGTACGTCACCTGACAATTAGTCGACGGGCTCGGTCCGTCAGTCAGTGAGAACGTTGTGGTGTCACCTGCCGTCGGCGTATCAAAGCCGCTCACGCTTTGCAGCGCGGTCACGATGCCAATCGTTGATGCGGACGGATAGCCGTTCACCATGTCAATCGCCTGGCCATCCATGGTAATCGCCGTCGCGCTCGTGATGGTCGACGTGCCATTTGCAACGGCAACGGAGTGCGCCAGAGCGGATGCCGCCTGTACGCTTCCGCCCATGCCTTGGACAGAAGCTTCGCGCGCCTGCGTGGACAGATCAATAAACCGCGGCACAGCAAAGGCCGCCAGAATCCCCAGAATGATAATTACCGTGACCAGTTCGATCAGGGTAAAACCCGTTTGCTTCTTCATGATTAACCCCTAAGTTGAGAGCCGCGGCCCCCGGAATAATTTCCAGAGCCGACGCAGCCGCGAACCGCAGTTCGTCGCCGCACCCCCCTGGCTTGGTGCTCCGCAGGCGGAGCAGCACAGGGTAAATACTATACGAACCTCCTATATGTCAAGAAAAATATCCGACAAGCGGTTGTATTTGTTGATAAATGGCGCCGCATTTCGTCACGCCATCATGGCCAGTCCGAGACTGCCGACCGTGTAAAGCGCGCCGATGATGAAAAAGAGGCCCCAGCAGCGCGGGCGGCGAATCGGCAGGACGTAGCCTTCCGCCGATGTCAGCGGCCGATTGGCCTGGCGCTCGATGCCTTTCAGCAGGCTTGGCCGCACGAAGACGATGGCGCCGAACGGCAGCGCCAGCAGCGAGCCGAGGAGCAGCAGCGCCCAGCCGGTCTGGATCAGGATGACGCCGACACCGTTGGCGGTGGCGAATCCCAGCGCGGTTGCGACATTGCCCGGCGAGCCCAGCGTCAACAACCTGACCACGACGTAGAGCGCGCCGAGTACGATCAGCCCGCCGAAAACGCGGTGGCGGCGGTAAAAGTACCGCTCCCAGAACCACGCCGCGCCTTGCGCATCATCGAGATGTAGAAGCGTCAACGCGCGCGCCGGCGTAAGCAGCAGCCCCAGACCGATCAACAGTGCGGCGGCGGCGCCCAGCACCAGCAGCACGCCGGCAGCCTGCGTCAGCGCGAGTTCAAGCGAATTCAGCCATTCAGTCGTCATTGCCGTTCTTCCATCGAAATGCCGCGGTGGGCGCAAAATCCACGCCGTAGAGCGTGTCGAAAGACGTGTCATAGCGGCCGTTGCCGTCGCTGTCGCGGTAGCGAAGCTGGATGGCGAATTCGGCCCGCGCCGCTCCGGCCAGCGCTGTGACGAACGCATCGGCATGGTTGACCAGATAGACCAGCCGGTGCGTGTTCGCGTCGAAGTACCAGTGGCCGGCGTCGAGACGTGCCGGATCGGCATCGTCCAGCACGCCGAGGTAGTTGCCGGGCTGCGTTTGGAGCAGCGCCATCGGGTTGCTGCCGGCGAGTTGCGCCGCGGAAGCGGGCCGGCCTTGCGCAACGCGCAGCGCTACTTGCAGGCCGAGCGCTGCGCGAATCTGGCCCTCGATCTGCGTCATGCTGGCGCGTTCGGCCTGAATCATCAGGCTGTCGGCACGGCGGATGACGATCGTCGTCAACACGCCGATGATGATGACCGCCAGGGCCAGTTCCAGCCGCGACATCTGCCGCCGTTGCCGGCGCGCGCCAAGCGCCCGGAGGCTGCGCTCTCTTTGCAGAGCCCGCGCCGGGGCCGTCGAATCAGGTGAGCTTTTTACCGGCATTGAAGTCTGGGGATAAATCAGTGTTGCGCCAGCCGGCTGATGTCCCACATCGGCAGGAATACGCCGAGCGCCAGAATCAACACCATAATGCCGAGCACGACGATCAGGACCGGCTCGATCGCTGCGCTCAGCGTTTGCAGCTTGTATTCGATTTCGCTTTCGTAGAAGTCGCCGACTTCGTCGAGCATGTCATCGACGGTGCCGGTCTCCTCGCCGACCATCAGCATCTGCAGCACCAGCGGCGGGAACAGCCCGGCGGCGGCCGCCGTGTGGCTGAGCGACTCGCCGCGCTCGACGCCGGTGCGCATCTCGAGCACGCGCTCGCGCAGCCAGGCGTTGCCGAGCGCGTGACCGGTGAGCGTCAACGTGGAAATCAGCGGCACGCCGGCGCGGTAGGCCATCGCGAAGCCGCGCGCGAAGCGGGCCAGCGCCGAGCGCAGCACGATGTCGCCGACGATCGGCATTTTCAGCATCCATCGGTCCCAGCGATAGCGCCCGTTGTCGGTCTTGAGCCACAGGCGCAGCGCGGCGAAGCCGATCGCCAGCGCGCCAAGCACAAACGGCCAGTCGCGGCTCGCGAATTCGGAGACGGCGAGAATCACGCGCGTCGGCCACGGCAGCGGGATGTCGAAATGGCCGAACAGCGTCGCGAACTTCGGGATAACGAACGTGGTCAGGATCGCGATCGCCACCGCGACAAACGTGATGACCACCACCGGGTAGCGAAACGCGGTGCGGATGCGCCGCCGCGTGTCTTTGTCGAAACTCAGGTACTGCGCCAGGCGCTGAAACGCTTCCTGCAGGTTGCCGGAGTTTTCGCCGACGCGGACGATATTGACGTAGAGCGGTGAAAACACCTTCGGGTGCCGCGCCAGCGTATTGGCCAGCTCACGACCGGATGCAAGCGACTCGACGACCTGCTGGATCGTTTCGCGCAGCATCAGGTTATGCGTTGACGCGGCGAGCCCCTGCAGGGCGCGCACCAGCGGCACGCCGCCCTTGGTCAGGCTGTACATCTGCCGGCTGAACAGAATCAGGTCGTCCAGCTTCGGCCGTTCGCGCGACAGCAGTTTCTTGAAGCTGCTGAAGCTGACCTCGGTCGCCGCCGGCGGGGCGGGCGCGATATCGATCGGCGTCACGCCGATGGTGAACAGCTGGTCCGCCACCGCCTCGGCGGTGTCGGCTTCCAACCTGCCGTTGACCAGGTCGCCGCGCGTCGTGCGCCCCTTGTACTGAAACGCCGCCATCAGCCCGCTTCAGCTGCGTCCGCTTCGCCGGTGATATCGGGCACGTCGCGCAGCTCGTCGAGGCCGCCCGCCAACCGCAGCACTTCTTCGAGCGACGTGATGCCGGCGATGGCATAGTCGAGCCCGCGCGCCAGCAGCGGCCGAAAGCCGTCCTGTTCGAGGGCGGCGCGGGCGAAGCCGGCGGCGTCGTCGCGGCGCAAGAGGTCGGCCAGTTCCGGCGTGATTTCCAGCAACTCGTAGACGCCGATGCGCCCGCGATAGCCGGTGTTGTTGCAATAGGCGCAGCCGTGGCCGTGTTTCAGCGTCGCGGAACGGCCGCCGGTGAGCGCCCGCAGCCATGCCGTTTCCTGGCCGCTCGGCTTGTACGGTTCGGCGCAACTGTCGCACACGCGCCGCACCAGGCGTTGCGCGATCACCCCGTTCAGCGCCGCCGCGACCAGGTAGCCCTGCGCGCCCATGTCGCGCAGGCGGTTCACCGTGGAGACCGCGTCGTTCGTGTGCAGCGTCGACAGCACCAGGTGGCCGGTCATCGCCGCGCGCAGGCCGATTTCGGCCGTTTCCTGGTCGCGCATCTCGCCGACCAGAATGACGTCCGGATCCTGGCGCAAGGCGGTACGCAGTACGCGCGCGAAATCGAGGCCGATGCGCGGCTGGACCTGCACCTGGTTGACGCGCGGCAGCCGGTACTCGACCGGATCCTCAACCGTGATGATCTTGCGTGCGGCCACGTTTATCTGGTTCAGCGCGGCGTACAGGGTCGTGGTCTTGCCGCTGCCGGTCGGGCCGGTAACCAGCAGCATACCGGTCGGCCGGTGAATCAGCCGCTGCATCGCCGGCAGCAGATCGTGCGGCATGCCCAGTTCATCGAGTGACAGCAGGTTGGCGGATTCATCGAGCAACCGCATCACCACGGTTTCGCCGTGCTGCACCGGCATGGTTGCGACACGAACATCGAGGTTGCGGTTCTTGACGCGGATATTGAAGCGCCCGTCCTGCGGCAGACGTTTTTCGGAAATGTCGAGGCCGGCCATCAGCTTGAGGCGCGTAACCAGCGCCTGGGTGACGCGGACGCCCTCGATAATCTGCTCGTGCAGCACGCCATCGACGCGCTGACGGACGCGCAGCGCGCCTTCATCCGGTTCGATATGAATGTCCGATGCGCCGACCTGCACCGCGTCTTCAAACATGGTCTGCAGCAGCTTGATGACCGGCGCATCGGTCACCTCGTTTTCGGCGACCAGCTGATCGAGGTCGTAATCGCCGTCCGACAATTCTTCGCCCAGCGCCTCGGCCAGCGACGTTATTTCGGAGGTGCGCCGGTACACCAGGTCGATCGCGCGCAGCAGGTCGGCTTCGCGCACCAGCGCCTGGCGGATGTGCGTCTTGAGCAGGCGGCCCAGCTCGTCGAACGCAAAGATGTCGGTCGGGTCGGCCATGCCGACCAGCGCGTAATCGGCTTTGATATCCAGGATCAGCGCGCGGTAGCGGCGCGCGTGCATCTCGGGCAGACGGCGCACGGTTTCCGGGTTGAACTGGTACTGCTTGAGGTTGATGACCGGAATGTCGAGCTGCCGCGACAGCAGTTGCAGCAGATCGTCTTCCTCAATGAAGCCGAGATCGATCAGCACCCGGCCCAGTTTGCGGCCGCTGTGCTTTTGCTCGGTCAATGCCTGCTGCAACTGATTTTGCGAGATCAGCTTGTGCAGCACCAGCAGGTCGCCGATGCGAATGCGTTGTTTTCGATCCAAGGTCGTATTCCCTGTAATTAAGGCGTCAGGACGTCGATGCGCTTGTTGACGTAGGTCGCCAGCGTGACGCCCAGCCCGCCTGCCCGCCGCGCGCGCTGGTAAGCAGCGAGCGCCCGGTCCGGTTCACGCGACTGTTCGTAGCTGACGGCCACCCCGGCCCACCAGCGCCCCTCTTCCGGTCGCACCGCCAGTGCTTTCATGTAATTGGCGATGGCCGCTTCATGGTCGCCCTCGCGTTCCAGCAAGGCGGCCAAAAATGCGTAATGCTCCGGCACGTCCGTTGCCGTCGGCAGGTTATCCTTCAGCACCGATATCGCCTGGCTGATTTG
>DASSNT010000098.1:0-17264 GCA_035701285.1 Gammaproteobacteria bacterium
CAGTCGTATCCGTCTCGTCGCTGTAGGCAGTTTCGTCGTCAGCCGTTTCTGATTCGGCAGCATTCATCGAAAGTTTTACGAACGCCGGCTTGGTGGACGTCCAGTTGCCGTCGTCGTCGCGGCAACTTGCCACGCCGACGCTGCCGGCGGTCGCATTCACGCCGACACTTTCGCTGCTCTCCATTTCGGTGCCGCCGGTCATGCCCGCGTGCGCATTCATGGAGCCGCTACTCGGGAAAACGACAACGCATTTCGCGGCACTGACAAACTGGGACGGAATCTGCCCGCCGGTCATCGGGGTGCTTTGGCTGTATTCGCTGCTGCTCGGCATGGACGGGGACTGCATCTGGCTGGACTGTCCTGCTCGACGCAGCACCGCCGCCGCGTCGGAGGCAACCTGCTCGGTCATGCCCATCTGCATGCCGCTCATGGTGCTGGTGGCCTGCGGTTGCTGATAGGTGCTTGGCGGCGGCATGTCCGTCTGCGCGGCACTCGCCACGCCCAGGGCGCCCATCAAGGCCGCGGCTGAAACGAAAGAAATTAAAGGTGAGGTGCGCATGATGAACCCTCCGTGGTTCGTTTGATTGCTACGTCCCTATACTGCACGCAACCGGCCCGTTTTTCCACGATCCATTTCACAATATCCCTAGACGGCGACCTTGGCTTTGATGCCGGGGTGGCTCTGGTAACCGACGATCTCGAAGTCTTCGTAGCGGTAATCGATGATCGACGTCGGGCGGCGGTGCAGGCGCAGCCCCGGCAGCGGGTACGGTTGCCGTTGCAACTGCCGGTCGGCCTGCTCGAGGTGATTCAGGTACAGGTGGCAGTCGCCGCCGGTCCAGATGAATTCGCCCGGCTCGAAGTCCAGTTGCTGGGCAATCATGTGCGTCAGCAATGCATAGGACGCGATATTGAACGGTACGCCCAGAAATACATCGGCGCTGCGCTGGTAGAGCTGGCAGGACAGCCGGTTGTCGGCGACGTAAAACTGAAACAGGCAGTGGCAGGGCGCCAGTGCCATCTCGTCCAGCTGGCCGACGTTCCAGCTGCAGACGATGATGCGTCGCGAATCGGGGGTTTTCCGAAGCTGATGCATCACGTTGGCGATCTGGTCGATATGTTCACCGTTCGGCGCCGGCCAGCTACGCCACTGGTAGCCGTACACCGGCCCGAGGTCGCCGTTGTCATCCGCCCACTCGTCCCAGATCGTGACGCCGTTGTCGTTGAGATAGCCGATGTTGGTGTCGCCACGCAGGAACCACAGCAACTCGTGAATGATCGAGCGGAAGTGCAGCTTCTTGGTGGTGACGGCGGGAAAGCCGTCGGCCAGGTCGAAGCGCATCTGGTGGCCGAAGACGCTCAGCGTGCCGGTGCCGGTGCGGTCTGATTTGCGCGCGCCGTTGTGCCGCACGTGGGCGAGTAAGTCGAGATACTGCCTCATGCCTGGGGCTGTTCCCGTTCGGGCGGCGCCGCCGCAAAGTGCTTGTTGCGATAGGCCAGACCCATCAGGACCAGACCGATAACGATCAGCGGCAGCGACAGCACCTGACCCATCGTCACCCAACCGAACGCGAGGTAGCCGATCTGCGGGTCGGGCAGCCGGGCGAACTCGATCGCGAACCGGAAGATGCCGTACAGCAGCGCAAACAGCCCGGAGACGGCCATCCGCGGGCGCGGTTTCGACGAGAACCACCACAGGATCGCGAACATCACCACGCCTTCGAGGAAGGCTTCATACAGTTGCGTCGGCAGATGGGGCGCACTGTAACCGGTCGGCACGCCGCCGCAGTAGCGGTCCATGAAGCGTCCATCCCAGCACGGCAGGCGCATCGCCCACGGCGCATCGGAGACCTTGCCCCACAGCTCGCCGTTGATGAAGTTGCCGATGCGGCCGGTGCCGAGGCCGATCGGCACGGCCGGGGCGATAAAGTCGGTGAGATCCCAGAACGAGCGGTGGAAGCGGCGCGCGTAGATCCACATTGCCACCAGCACGCCAAGCAGGCCGCCGTGGAACGACATGCCGCCGTCCCAGACGGCAAAGATCATCTGCGGGTGCGCGAAATAGTACGGCAGGTTGTAGAACAGCACGTAGCCGAGCCGGCCGCCGATGACGATGCCGAGCACGACGTAAAACAGCAGGTCTCCGAGCTGCTGCGTGTTCCAGTGGTAGCCCGGCTTGCGCTTGATCCGCAGCCAGTTGACGCCGTAGCCTCCGGCGAAGCCGACCAGATACATGATGCCGTACCAGTGCACGGCCAGCGGCCCGACGCTGAAAGCGACCGGGTCGATGTGTGGATAGGTGAGCATGGCAGGGTATTCTAGCAGCCTTGATCCGGTATAGTTGGAGAGGCATGGACGCCCAGCCCAACCGACTGATCGACGAAACCAGCCCGTATCTGCTGCAGCACGCGCGCAACCCGGTGCGCTGGCAGCCCTGGGACGACGAGGCGCTGGCCGAGGCGCGCGCGAACGACAAGCCGATTCTGCTGTCGATCGGCTATTCGGCCTGTCACTGGTGCCACGTGATGGCGCACGAGTCGTTCGAGGACGTCGAAACCGCCGCACTGATGAACGAGCGGTTCGTCAACATCAAGGTGGATCGCGAGGAGCGGCCGGACCTCGACAAGGTTTACCAGACCGCGCACCAGCTCATGAACCGGCGCGGAGGCGGCTGGCCGCTGACGGTGTTCCTGTCGCCCGATGATCTGGCGCCGTTCTTTGCTGGCACCTATTTTCCCCGCGAACGGCGCCACGGGCTCGTCGACTTCAAAACTGTGCTAAGCAAAGTCGCCGATTATTTCGCCGACCACCGCGGCGAGATCAAAACGCATGCGGCCGCGCTGACCGAAACCTTCAGCCGCCTCCAGGCCCACCAGCCGAAGGTCGAGAACGATCCCGACCAGGCACTGATCGACAGCGCAGTTCGCGCGCTGATGCAGCATTACGACCCAGAATACGGCGGCTTCGGCCCGGCGCCGAAGTTTCCGCGGCCGAGTGCCCTCGAACTCCTGCTGGGCGCGGTCGATCCCGATGCGCGCGCTGCTGCTATGCATACGCTGCGCTGTATGGGCGATGGCGGCCTGTTCGACCAGCTCGGCGGCGGCTTCTGCCGCTATTCGGTCGACGCGCAGTGGGCCATCCCGCACTTCGAGAAGATGCTCTACGACAACGGCCCGCTGCTGCGCCTGTATGCATGGGGCGCCCGCGTCACCGGCGACAGCCGGCTGCGCCAGATCGCGGCGCTGACGGCGGAATGGATAATCGACACGATGCAGTCGGACGAGGGCGGGTACTACTCGAGCCTCGATGCCGACTCGGAAGGCGAAGAAGGCAAATATTATCTCTGGACCGGGGACCAGCTGCGGTCGCTGCTGCGGGAGGACGAGTACGCGCTGGCGGCGCGGCGTTTCGGCCTCGACGGCGTGCCGAACTTCGAGGGGCGATGGCACCTGAACGTTCAGGCGGATGTTGTCGACCTCGCGGCGGAGCGGGGCCAGCAGCCTGAGGCGATTACGGCGCAACTCGATGCGGTTCGCGGCAAGCTGCTGGCCGCGCGGGCCGAGCGCGTGGCGCCGGGGCGCGACGACAAGATCATTACCGCCTGGAACGGCCTCGCGATCCGCGGCATGGCGGCCGCCGCCGCACTGCTCGACGAGCCGCGCTGGCTGGACTCGGCGACGCGGGCGGTCGACTTCGTCCGCTCGCATTTGTGGCGCGACGGCCGTCTGTACGCGACGTACAAGGACGGCCGGGCACGGTTCAATGCCTATCTCGATGACTACGCTTTCATGGCGGCCGCCTGCCTGGAACTGCTGCAGGCGCGCTGGCGGAGCGAGGATCTGGAGTTTGCGCGCGCGGCGTGCGAGGCGATGCTGACGCATTTCGAGGACCCCGGGGGCGGCGGATTCTGGTTCACCGCCGACGATCACGAAGCGCTGCTCGACCGCCCGAAAACCTTCGCCGACGAGTCGACGGCGGCCGGCAACGGCGTGGCGGCGCAGGTGCTGGTGGGGCTTGGGCACCTGCTTGGCGAGATTCGTTACCTGGATGCCGCGGCCCGGACGCTGCGAGCGGGAGCGGCCGCGCTGGCCGATTACCCGGACGCCATGTGCAGCGCGCTGATCGCGCTGCGCGAAGAACTCGATCTGCCGCCGCAAATCATTCTGCGCGGTGAACCGGCCGTGCTGACGAACTGGCGCCGGCGCATCGAAGCCACTTTCGATGCCGGCCGGCGCGTCTACGCGATCCCGCATGAGGTCCGCAATCTGCCCGGCCTGCTCGGCGCGTGCGAGGGGCGTGCCGAAGGCGTTGCATATTTCTGCGAGGGTACGGAATGTTCGCCCCCGTTGATGTCGGTGGAGGCAGTTCTCGAAAGGCTGCAGGCCGGCGCCCGGTCCTGATCAAGACCCGGCGCCGGCCTTCACCATTGACGTTATCGGCCGATCACCTTCCAGGCATCTTCAGTGCCACAGCCGGTATGGACCAGATTGCCGTCCGAGTCGAAGTCTTCGACGTGAACGATGGCAACAAACCGCTTGTTGTCGTGGCTGAGGGTGATATCGCGTGTCACTTGCCGCGGACCGACGAAGACGCCGCCGGGTCCGAAAATGAACAACTGGAATTTGTCCATGTAGTGCCGGCCTTGACGATGTCGCCATGCACCGAATGCGGGGCTGCCGGACGCCGGCGGCATATTGTTGCTGGCGACCGTTGCGCCGCCGTGAATGAAGATACTGAAGCCGCGAAAGCGCGCGAGGGCAACGCCGGATTCGCAATTGGTGATCGTCACCGTC
This sequence comes from Gammaproteobacteria bacterium, assembly GCA_035701285.1. Taxonomy (GTDB): domain Bacteria; phylum Pseudomonadota; class Gammaproteobacteria; order Natronospirales; family DASSBR01; genus DASSBR01. The sequence goes on from DASSNT010000098.1 coordinate 4,794, forward strand.
GAATCCCACACCCCCTCAAGCTTTCCAGCCTGTCCATTTTTCGCGAGTGCAGGCGTTTGCATTAACGTAATAGTCATGACTATCGCGCCCACCGCGCTCGCCAAGGCCTTCAGGCATTTCATATTCATGTCATTCACCTCTCGGGTTTGCATCCATCACCAGTTCCGGAACATCCGATTCCGGAAAGCGGGAGCCATCTTCGATCGAGTCTCTCGAGCTTTCGATGCAATGCGGATGCAATGTCTATGGCAGGCGGGTGACATGTCGGTAACCTGAAGAAAAAACCATTAAATACAGATGGTTGTCGACGTGGCGTGCGGACCCCGGAGTGCGTGCTAGACTGAAGTCGAACTGTCCGGCTGCTTGAAAATGAGCCGATGAATGACGTCACGGCGGCTTCCGCGCCGATATCCTTCGGCGCATATCGATTCGACTCGTCCACAGGTGAGTTGTGGCACGATGGCGTCCGTTTGCCGTTGCATGGGCAACCCATCGAGATTCTCGCGATTCTGCTTGAACGGCCGGGCGAGCTGGTCCGTCGTGAGGAATTGCGGCGTCGGCTATGGGCGCAGAATTCCTACGTTGACTTCGATCATGGCCTCAACGCGGCTGTCAAACGGCTGCGTGCCGCGCTGAACGATTCCGCGGGCACACCTCAATTTATTGAAACGCTGCCTCGCCGGGGTTATCGGTTTATCGCCCCGATGAATGCCTCGCCTGACGATGCGGGTGCGCCCCGGAAACCTGTCGCGTCCGGGCGGCTTTCACCGTTGAGAAGAGCGTGGCTGCCCCTGGCGGGACTGCTGCTGATCATTGTCGCCGTGGCTGTCTGGAACCCGATGAACCTGTGGCCTTCGTCGAGCGGGACCACGGGCGACGTCGACCACTCGATCGCGGTGCTCCCGTTCGAGAATCTGAGCGGCAACCCGGCCAACCGTTATTTTGCGGACGGCGTGCAGGAAGAAATCCTCACCCGCCTCGCTCACGTCGGCGACCTGAAGGTCATTTCCCGAACATCGGTCAGGCTCTACCAGAGCGCGCCAAAGGATCTGCCCACGATTGCCGCCCAACTGGGCGTCGCTTATGTACTTGAGGGCAGCGTGCAGCGGATCGGCGATCAGGTGCGCATCAACGTTCAGCTTATCAATGCCCATACCGACACCCACCTGTGGGCTGCGACCTATGATCGCAAGCTGATCGACATTTTCGCAGCCGAGAGCGAGATCGCGCGCAAGATCGCGGATTCGCTGCAAGCCCGCCTGACTCTCCCCGAGCAGCAGCGCCTGAGCCGTCCACCGACGACCGATCCCGCCGCATACGACGCTTATCTGCGCGGCCGTGCGTACAGCCTGCGGCCGGGGTTCTCGCCACCCACCTACCTCACGGTGGCGCGTTACTACGCCGAGGCGGTGAAGCGTGATCCGCAGTTCGCATTGGCCTGGGCCCGGCTTTCGCAGGTTGACAGCACGCTGTACTTCGTCGGTTTCGACCCGAAACCGGCGCGCCGCCTTGAGGCCAAACGGGCCGCCGATACCGCGCTCAAACTGCAACCCGATCTCGGCGAGGCGCATCTCGCGCTGGGCTACTATTACGGGCGCGAGTACCGATATGCCGACGCGATGGCCGAATTCAGCGAAGCAAGGCGGCTGTTGCCGAACAGCGCCGAGGTGTTGTTTTCGATCGGCCAGGTCAAGCGCAAGCAGGGCCTGTGGCAAGAGGCGCTCATTCACCTCCAGCAGGCGGCGCGGCTCGATCCGCGCAACACGCTGCTGCTCGAGGAGTGGGCGGCGACTTACACTGCGATGCGGCGTTTTCCCGAGGCGCTGGCCACGCTTGATCGCGCGCTTGAAGTTGTTCCTTACAACGCCGACCTGATCGTCGACAAAGTGCTGATCTACCACGCGATGGGCGACTTGGCGAGCGCCCGCCAGCTGCTCGCGCCGCTGCGGGTTGATCCGCAGCACCCCATTATTTTCCTGGCACAAGTTGCCCAGCCGATTTACGCGCGCCAGTACGCGAGAATGCTTCCGGCGCTCCGGAATGCCCTTGAGCATATCGGGCCGGGCTTTCCGCTGGCAACGGGCATCTATGGTTATTACATTGGATTGGCGGAACAATTCGATGGCGATGCGGCTTCTGCGCGCGCCGACTACACGCGGGCACGCGCAGCCTTCGCCAGGAATCTGGCGGCTGATCCGGATAATCCGCACGTCCTCGGCTACATTGGACTGCTGGAAGCCGGTCTGGGCAACAAGGCGGCGGCACTCGACTATGGCAGACGCGCGGTGGCAGCATATCCGGCAAGCGTGGATGCGATCAGGGGGCCCGCCTTCGAAGAAGACCTGGCCCAGATCGAAGCGCAAGTCGGCGATTCCGACCGGGCGTTGATGATGATTCGGCACTTGCTGCGAACGTCCTATCTCGGCGCGCCCCACGAAGCGCCGCTGACGCGCGCGCTGCTGCGAATCGATCCGATCTGGGATCCGCTGCGGAAGGATCCGCGGTTTCAGGCATTGCTGAAGGAGAGCACCACAGTGCCGGGACGGCCTGCGCGCTAAGTTGCCGGTGCTCGGCTTCCTGCTGGTGGTCCGGCGGCGTTTGACGATCGATAGACTTAGAGGGTGAACCCCGTGATGCCCCGCATTCAGTAACATGGACGGGCCGCGGTAAGATGGAGGCTGTTTCAGTCCGCGACAAACAGAAAATGAAAACTGGATTTGTCCTCAGCCTCGCCGCCGTGACGCTGATGCTGGTAGGCAATGCCTCGATGGCCGCAGGCGTCAGCTCACGAATCGGTCCCGTCGAATGGACCCAATACCGCATGGGGCCGACCAGCAATGCGGTTTACCGCGACCCCGGGGACCAGGCGCGTCACGCGTTGCCGCGCCATGTTTATCAAACCGGCGCGCCGCTGCGCGCGACACCGGTGATCGCCAACGGCCGCCTGTACATCGGTAATCACAAGACCGGCGGGCTGCAGGCCTTCGACCTGGTCAGCGGCCGCCTGCTGTGGCAGAACCGCGCGCCGAACTGGGTGCACTCGGAGATGATCAACGCCGACGGACTGCTTTACGTCGGCTACGGCGATCGGATGTTCGTGACGTCGTGGCTGCGCGGCGAGGGGCCCAGCGGCGTACTGGCGCTGAACCCGGACACCGGCAAGATCGTCTGGCAGTTCGAGACGATCGGGGAAGTGATGCCGACACCCGCCTGGGTCGATGGCACGGTCTATGTCACGACCGGCGCGGGGGAGCTGTTCGCGCTGAACGCGAAGACCGGCGAAGTCCAATGGCAGTTGCCGCTCCGGACTGAAAAAATCGTTCTGGATACCGGCCTTCATCTGGCGGCCAACCTGCCGGCGTTCGTCAGCATGTCGTCGCCGCACATCAAAAACGGTGTTCTGTATGTCGGCGGGCTGGATACCGTGTTTGCCATTGACCTGGCAGAACACAAGGTTCAATGGCAGTTTTCGCGGATGGCCTCTTTCACCGATGTGCCGGTGGCCATCTCGGAAGACGGCGTGATCGTGACCACCGGCGTCAAAGTGCGCGACCAGCTCACCCGTGACGACATTCGCAAGTACGGCGCGGTCCGCGACGACTACCACTTCATTTACGCGCTGAACCCCGACGGCAGTCTGCGCTGGAAGCATTTGATGGGGCCGGGAGAGCGGCAGGAGAACAACACCTCGGGCGCGCCGGCGATTGCGGATGGCGTTGTGTATGTGGGCAGCCCGTACGCGAACCGGATGTTTGCGTACAACGTCGATTCGGGTGATAAGCTGTGGGACTACTTCACCGGCGTCAAAATCAAGGGACCGCCGGTTATTGCCGACGGCATGGTCATTTTCGGCGACACTCGCGGCACCCTGTACGTGCTGAAGGCCGACACCGGTAAATTGATCCAGAAGCGGAAATTCCCGGATGCGCTGGCCCCGGCCGGGCCGGTCATAATTAATCGGAACGTGTACATCGGTTGCCAGGACGGCAACGTTTATTCGATTCCGTTGCGGGGGTTAACCAAGGAAGTCGCTAGTCGCTAGTGGCTGGTCGCTAGCTAGAATTGCTCCACTAGCCACTAGCCACTATTCGGGTCCCCCCGCCGAACCCAATGCCCGTCGATTCGGACGAGCTCGTAAGTCGGCCAGTAATGCGGCTGGAGTTTCATTGCGATCAGGTCGGCGCGGCCGTTCGGGTCGATTGTGCGCAAGCGCAGCGTCTGGTGCAGGCGGCGAACCTGGGTGGTGGCGGCCAGAAACGCATCGATATCGGGCGTCGGCATATCGTTGACTGCCACGATGCGCAGGCCCGGCGCCAGGCCGTAGCGGCTGGCGGGTGACCCGTAGTTGAAGAACGCCACCCAGACGCCTTCGCGCGGCTGATGCCGTTGCGCCGCCAGGGCGCGCGGCGGTTGCTGCAACACTGCGCCGCCCCAGATCAGTATCCGGTCGAGCGCGCCGGTGTCGAGCAGTGCGGTCGGCAGCGTGATGCTCATCAACTTGCCGTTTCGCAGCACCGTCAGGGCCACGGCCGGTTTCTGGCTCAGCGTGTACAGCTGCTCGAAATCGTGTACCGGCTGGCCGTCAATCGCAAGCAGCAGGTCGCCCACCTGCAACTTGCCGTCAGCCGGACCGCCGGCTGCTAACCGGCTGACCATCAACACCTGGCGGTCCAGGTCGGAGCCATCCGTCAACCGCTGCGCCCAATTGTCGGGCAGGCCACGGCGGCGCGCCTCCGACAACGGCAGCAGGCGGAACTCGGCTTCCAGCGACCGCACCGTCGCGGGGCCGCTTTTTTCGACCCGCTCGACCACCGATTGGACCAGCCACAATGGCACGCCCATCGTCGTCTGGTGCAGCGTGCGGCCGCTCTGCCAGGCGAAACTGGACCACAACGCGACGACGCGGCCCTCGGCATCGGCGAGCACGCCTTCAACCGCGGCCGGTGCATCAATGACGCGAATGGTTTCCAGATTGGTGCCGCGAAACCGCAGCGTTGCCGACAACGGCAGTTCCAGCGGCTCATCGCCGGCAACAATGGTCGCCTGCGTGACGAGGCGATGGTTGGTATTGAAACCGGCCACCCACACCGTATCGCCGGGCCGGAGGTCGCCATCGCCGAACTCGGCGCTTTCGACCGGCGTGTCGCCAAGCAGAGCCGGATCGTATCGCAGTACGGCCAGGTTATGCAGCGGATCGATGTAGGCGACGTTCGCCGGGATCGAAATGGACCCGGCGAAGGTCAGTGTGAGCGCTCCCATCGATACGGGCACGGTGTTGCGGCCGACGATAACCAGGCCCCGATCCGCATCGACAATCAAGCCCGTGCCGACGTAGTGCGTTTCCTGTACGCCCTGGATGCGGTAGGGCATGTCGAACTCGATGTACACCAGCGAGGGCGCCAGTGCGCGCTGGCGCGGGTCCCGGTATGCAGGGTATTGGGCCGTGACCGGCGCCGGCGGCGCGGCGGGCCTGGGTGCGGGAAGCGTCTGGCACGGCCAGATGCCGCGATCGCCGCGGTGGCAGTGTCGCGCAGGGAACCAGTGGCTGTCCAGCCGGATCAGCGCGGTGTCCGGCTGCTCGGGATTGTTCTGGGTGTAGTAGCGCACGCTCACGTCCGCGCCATTGGCATATTGCTGCAGCTGTTTCTGAAACGCATCCAGATCGGGCACCGGCACGCCGCCGAGTTCAGTGATAACCGAGCCGCGACCCACGCCGGCGTTGCTGAACACGAATCCGGGGTCGGCCACATAAACGCCGCGAACGGGCTCGTCGACGCTGCGCGCGATCTCGTAGGACAGCGTGTTGAGCACCGCGCCGCCGTACTCGAGATAGCTGCCCGGCGTGATGTCGTACAGATTCTCTACCCGCAGTTTTAGATTCAGGGGCGTCGCGCCGCGTTGCAGTTTGAGAGCGACGGAATTGCCCACGTGTCCGTCGAGGATGCGTGCCAGGTCGGTGAAACCGGTCACCGGCTGACCGTCGATCGCGATCAGAATGTCTCCGGGCTGCAGGCGCCCGTCGGCAGGACCACCGGGGATCACTTCGTTGACCACCAGCAGACCGCTCGCGCCTGGCGACTCATGCCGCATGCGCTGCACCGTCTGGGGGCTTAACCCGAAACGGTCAAGCTGGTTGTACGGGCGGTGCAGAAACACCGTCTGCAGCGTGCCCCGCGGCACCGGTTGGCCGGCCTGAACGCGTTCCAGTGCCGGCACGACGCGGTCGAGCGGCAGAAAGAAGCTCGAGGAGGAATGAGTCTCGCCGCCGGCATTGAGCGCAATGACATGCCCGTGAATATCGATTACGGGTGAGCCGGACGAACCGCCCGAGGTACTAGAGTCGGCCTGGAAATAAAACGTGTTGAAGTCGTTGTAGCGCGACTGGCCGTAGTAGGGGGCGTTGCGGTCGAGTCGTGCCAGCGTACCCGCCAGAATCGACAGCTGCTCGCCGGCATCGTTGCCGATGATGCGGATATCCTGGCCAACGCGGGCTTCGTCAGGCGCGAGCTCAAGCGCTTTGGGGTGAATGTACTTGAGCTTCGACGGGTCGTAGCGAAAGAAGCCGAAGTCATGCACCGGATCGCGGTAGATCGGCGTCAGCGGCACTTCCTCGTGGTCCTGAAAGACGGCGGTGGCGATCACCGGGCCCGGCTGCACCACGTGGCGGTTGGTCAGAATGATGCCGCGCTTCGCGTCGACGACGAAGCCGGTCGCTTCGCCGGTAAAGTTCCACTCGGTGTCGAACGCGCGTGGCGCGCTGATCATGATGCTGACCACCGCCGGCTCGACGCGGTGGATAACCGGCGCCCAGTCCGCCTTGGTGGCAGCGTGAGTGGCCGGCGCGAGCGCCAGGAAGAGGGCGAGGAGAACCGGCCGCGGAATGTGACGCATCAAGATCAGGAGAAGCTGTACCCGAAGGTTTCGACAAACTGTTCGGCGAATTGCTCCCGGGTGAAGCGATGATTTTGCGTGCCGGTGTGGGCGACTTTGATCGAACCGAGCAGGGCGGCGATGCGCCCGGTCGTTTCCCAGTCCATCTCGTTCAGCAGACCGTAAATCAGTCCGGCGCGGTAGGCGTCGCCGCAACCGGTAGGGTCGCGCACCGCCTCCGGCTTGACCACGTCGATCTTGATAACTTTGCCGCCGGCGCGGATTTCGGACCCTTCGCTGCCGTGCGTAACCACCAGCGCCGCGACCCGCTCGGCCAGCTTGTCGAGCGACAGCCCGGTCTTGCTCTGCATCAACTCCGCCTCGTAGCTGTTCAATGTCAGCCATTCGGCTTGATCGGTGAAGGCAACCAAATCATCGCCATCGAACATCGGCATGCCCTGGCCGGGGTCGAACATAAACGGAATGCCGGCCTCGGCGAATTGCTGCGCATGCTGCAGCATCCCGTCGCGGCCATCGGGCGAAACGGTACCCAGACGCACGCCGTCGCCGGCAGGAACGCTGTTCTGGTGCGACTCGTTCATTGCTCCGGGATGAAACGCGGTGATCTGGTTGTCGTCGGTATCGGTGGTGATGTAAGCCTGCGCGGTGTAATGCTCCGGCAGCTTGCGAATGTAATCGGAAGAAATCAGATTCCTGTTGAGCCAGTCCTGGTACGGCCCGAAGTCGAGCCCGACCGTCGCCATCGGTGCGGCCTTGGCGCCCAGCAGCGCGAGGCTGTAAGCGATGTTACCAGCGCAACCGCCGAAATTGCGGCGCATCTCCGGCACCAGGAACGACACGTTCAGCATATGAACCTTGTCCGGCAGAATGTCGTCCTTGAAGCGGCCCGGATAGACCATGATGGTGTCGTAAGCGACGGAACCGGTTATGAGTGCGTCCATTGTTTGCTTTCGTCCTTTGTTACTTCGTTTGTGTGGTGTGTGGGCTTCGTTTCCGGCGCCCACTCCGGCATCTATTTTCCGGGACGCCGTGAATCCGTCCCTGGAGGCTCTGGGTTCGGCATCCTGCCTCACACAGCCCGGAAAATAGCTACCGGAGCGTGCGCCTGCGCCGACGACGCGGAAGCGCGTGGCGCTGCTTTTGCGGAAGAGGCCGAAGGCCGATTCCGCATCTAAAAGGTTGCCGGCCAGGAAGGCCGGCTCCAAACCTGCGATTTGAGCGCAGCCGAAGATCGGGTGAAAAATGGGGGAAACAAGGAGCAGTGTCCGAGCGCAGGGACGCGCGAGTTCTGCTCCGGCCCCCATTTTTCGCCCGATCTTCGGGAAGTCCAAAGTGCAGGGATGCACTTTGGACCAAGCTCCATGAGCAATGGCTTTGGTTACTTTCCCCGAAAGGAAAGTGACTCGGCGCAGGGGGACGAAACCCCCGCCCAAATTAACCCGCCGCCAAAGGCGGCACAAAACCTCTTACCAATCTATCAACCGAAAAAAACCAACACCCAAACCGCAACCAAATTAGCCAAAGAACAAAACACAGCCGCCGAACCGAAATCCTTAGCTAACCCCGACAACCGATGATGCTCGTAACTAATCCGATCAATACACTTCTCGATCCCACTATTCAGCAGCTCGGTAATCAAAACGATAAACAGGCTGCCAATCAAAAGCGCCCGTTCAACACCACTATCCCCGAACCAGACCGCGACAGGCGTAAGTATGATGAACAGCGCCAGATCCAGCCGAAAAGCCATCTCGCTCGCAAGCGCACCCCGAAACCCCTTGAACGAATGCCCCGTCGCCCGAATGACGTGCGTGACAGGGCCCACCCGGGGCCGCTGAGCTTCAGGCGGCGTCGCGTTTCCAGACAAGATCAAGCTGTCTCGCGGCTTTGACATCATCCAGCCGCCGCACCGGCATGGTGTAAGGCGCCTGCTTCAATGTGTCGGCGTCGGTTTCGGCTTCTTTCTGAATCGCCGTCATCGCATCGACAAACGCATCCAGCACTTCCTTGGCCTCGGTCTCGGTCGGCTCGATCAGCAGACACTCCGGTACCAGCAGCGGGAAGTACGTCGTCGGCGCGTGCATGCCGTAATCGAGCAGCCGCTTGGCAAAGTCCATCGCCGTTACGTTCAGCTCTTTCGCCTGGCGCTTCAGCGTAATGATGAATTCATGGCTGGCACGCCGGTTCGGGAATGCGGCTTCAAATCCGGCTTTTTCCAGCCGCTTCATCAGGTAGTTGGCGTTCAACGTGGCGAACTCGGCCGCGCGGTGCATGCCTTCGCGGCCCAGCATGCGCGCGTACACGTACGCGCGCAGCAGGACCCCCGCGTTGCCCATGAATGCCGACAGGCGGCCGATGCTTTCCGGCAGGTCCTCGCGCGTGAGCCAGCGGTAGTGGTCGCCGTCCTTGCCGACGATCGGCGTCGGCATGTACGGCAGCAGGCGCTGGCTGACACCGATTGCACCCGAACCCGGTCCGCCGCCGCCGTGCGGCGTCGAGAACGTCTTGTGCAGGTTCATGTGGATGACATCGAAGCCCATGTCGCCGGGGCGCACCTTGCCGAGAATGGCATTCAGGTTGGCGCCGTCGTAGTAGAGCAGGCCGCCGGCCTCGTGGACGATGCGGGCGATCTCGGAGATGCGCCGCTCGAACACGCCGAGCGTCGACGGGTTGGTCAGCATGATGCCGGCGGTCTTCGGACCGACTGCTTCCTTCAGCGCTTCAACGTCGACGTCGCCGTTCTTGTCGGTACGGATTTCGCGGACCGTGCAGCCGCACATGACCGCGGTCGCCGGGTTGGTGCCGTGCGCCGCGTCCGGGACGAGAATTTCGGTGCGTTCACCGTCGCCGCGCGCGCGGTGATAGGCGCGGATCATCGCCACGCCCGCCAGTTCGCCCTGGGCGCCGGCCATTGGCGTCAGCGACACGCCTTTCATGCCGGTGACGTTCTTGAGAATTTCCTGCAATTCGTACAGGCAGGCGAGAAAGCCCTGGCCGTGCGATTCCGGCGCGAGCGGGTGGCGGGCGAGCAATTCGGGCAGCATTGCCAGCGTGTTGCACGCGCGCGGGTTGTACTTCATCGTGCACGAGCCGAGCGGGTAGAAGTGCGTGTCGATCGAGAAGTTTTCCTGCGACAGCCGCGTGTAGTGCCGCACGACCTGCATTTCCGAGACTTCCGGCAGCACCGGCGCCTCGTCACGCAGTTGGTCGGCCGGAATGTCGTCCGGTGCCGTGAAATGCGCGGGCGCCTGGGCGGTGGCGCGGCGGCCGGCGCGGGAATGTTCGAAGATCAGCATGCTAGCCTAGTGCCTTTAACGCAGCTTCGTAATCGGGCTCGTTGCCGATTTCCGGCACGAGTTCGTTGTAAACAACCGTGTCGTTCTCGTCGATGACGACGACGCCGCGCGCGGTCAGGCCGGCCATCGGGCCGTCTTCGATCAGCACGCCGTAATCGCGGGCGAAGTCCTTGTCGCGCATCAGCGACAGCGTGACGACGTTTTCCAGCCCTTCGTCGCCGCAGAAGCGGCTCATCGCGAACGGCAGGTCGGCCGAGATGATCAGGATGACCGTGTCGGCGTGGTCCCTGGCGTATTCGTTGAATTTCTTCGTCGACAGCGCGCAGACCGGCGTGTCCAGGCTCGGCACGATGTTGAGCAGCTTTTTCTTGCCTTCCCAGTCCGACAGCGACAGGTCCCTGAGGTCCTTGTTGACGAGGGAAAAGTCCGGGGCGGTGCTGCCGACGCTGGGCAGGTCGCCATTGGTATTGATTGCGTTGCCGCGCAGAGTGATTTGAGCCATCGTCGTCCTCCTTGTTCAGGCGACCTCGGCCTCGGCCAGCGCTTCGCTCAGCGCTGCCGCAAACAGGTCGATGTCGTTGTCGGTTTTTGTTTCAGTCGCGCAGACGAGCAGCGCGTTGCCCAGTTCGGGGTGCCACGGCGCAAGGTCGAGGCCACCCAGGATGCCGCTGTCCGACAACTGCGCCAGTACATCAGCGACCGGCCGGTCGAGCAGCAATACCGTTTCGTGGAAGTAAGGCCCGCTGAACGCGCGCTGCACGCCGTCGACGTCCAGGACTGCGTCGACGAGCTTGCGCGCGTTGGCGTGGCTGGCGGCGGCGACGCGCTTTAAGCCTTCCGCGCCGAGCAGCGCCATGTAAATCGTCGCCGCGGTCACCAGCAGGCCCTGATTCGTGCAGATGTTCGAGGTCGCCTTCGACCGGCGGATGTGCTGCTCGCGCGCCTGCAGGGTCAGCGTAAAGCCTTCCTTGCCGTCGAGATCCACGGTGCGGCCGACGATCCGGCCCGGCATCTGCCGCACCAGCGTCTGGCGGCAGCACAGGAAACCGAAGTAGGGGCCGCCGGAGGACAGCGGCACGCCCAGCGGCTGGCCTTCGCCGCAGACGATATCGGCGCCGGTTTCGCCCCAGCGGCCTGGCGGCTTGAGGAGCGCCATCGCCATCGGGTTGACCACGCCGATCGCCAGCGCATTGTGCGCGTGCGCCCAGTCGGTGAGCGCGTCCGTGTCTTCCAGCGCGCCGAAGAAATTCGGCTGCGGAATGACCAGTGCGTCGAACGGCTGGTCTTCGAACCGCTTCAATGACTCGAGCAGTATCCGCCCCTGTTCGGTGCACCAGGCCAGATCGACAAACTCGATATCCTGCATGCCGGCGATCGTTTCGATCGTCTCGCGATAAAGGGGGTGCAGCGTGCCGGCCACCAGAATCCGCCGGCTCGACTTGCGCTGGGCGCGCACCGCCATCAGGCAGGCTTCGGCCAGCCCTGACGCGCCGTCGTACAGCGAGGCGTTGGAGACGTCCATCGCCATCAGGTTGGCCATCATCGTCTGGTATTCGTACAGCACCTGCAGCGTGCCCTGGCTGGCTTCCGCCTGGTAGGGCGTGTAGGCGCTGTAGAACTCGCCGCGAGTGGTGATCTCCCACACGGCCGCCGGAATGTGGTGCTCGTAGGCGCCGGCGCCGAGGAACGACAGCGGCATGCCGTCGGCCGCGGCGCGCGCATGCATCAGCCGGGTGATTTCCATTTCGGAAACACCCGGCGGCACGTCCGACAGTTGCTCGATGCGCAGTTCGCGCGGAATCTCATCGAACAACTGCTCGATGCTGTCCGCGCCGATCTCCGCGAGCATCGCGCGGATTTCGTTTTCGGTGTGGGGGATGAATGGCATGGTGGCTGTGGTTTAAAGGATCAATGATCGCCGTTTTCGCAATAATCGCTGTAGGCGGCCGCGTCCATGAACCCGTCGAGGACGGTGCCTTCGGCGGCACGAATGCGCGCCAGCCAGCCATTGCCGTACGGGTCGTTGTTGACCTTGTCGGGCGCGTCGGCGAGCGAGTCGTTGGCATCGACGATTTCGCCGCCGATCGGGCTGTACACGTCGGAGGCGGATTTCACCGATTCAACCGTCGCGCAGGTCTCGCCGGCGTCGATCTGACGGCCGACTTCCGGCGTCTCGACGTACACCAGCTCGCCGAGCGCGTCCTGAGCGTGATCGGTGATGCCGATTTCGATAATGCCGTCGCCGCGGTCGCGGAGCCACTCGTGGCTCTGGGTGTACTTCAAA
>DASSNT010000099.1:0-31674 GCA_035701285.1 Gammaproteobacteria bacterium
CGCCAGTCAGTCCCGCCGCCGGGCCGATCTTCCAGCACAACCCCTTGCGCCGCCAGTTTATCGCGCACCCGATCCGCGGCGGCAAAATCACGCTGCCGCCGTGCCTCCGTACGCTGTTCGATCAATCGCTCGACATCTTCATCCGCCAGCCCGCCGGCGGATGCCCCGGCGCGCAGATATTGTTCCGGATCGTCCTGTAACAGGCCCAGAACGCCGCCCAACTGTTTCAACAAGCCGGCTTGCTGCCTCGCAGCCTCAGGGTTGCTGTCGCGCAAACGATTGATGTCACGCGCCAGGTCAAACAACGCGCTCAGCGCCAGCGGCGTATTGAAGTCATCATCCATGGCGGCGAAGAACCGCTCGCGCTCAGCGGCCTGCTCCGGTGCGGCCAGCGGCTCAATGCCACGCAATGCCGTGTACAGGCGTTCCAGGCTGGCGTGCGCGTTCGCCAGGTTGTCGTCGCTGTAATTCAAGGGACTGCGGTAGTGGCTTGCGAGTATGAAGTAACGCACATCCTCCGGCCGGTACCGTTGCAGCACCTCGCGCACCGTAAAGAAGTTACCGAGCGATTTCGACATCTTTTCTTCGTCGATCTGGACGAAACCGTTGTGCATCCAGACGTTGACGAAGATTTCGCCGGTGGCCGCCTCGGATTGGGCGATTTCATTTTCGTGGTGCGGAAACTGCAGGTCCATGCCGCCGCCATGAATGTCGAAATGGTTGCCGAGCGCCCGCGTCGACATGGCGGAGCATTCGATATGCCAGCCCGGGCGGCCGTCGCCCCACGGCGATGGCCAACTCGGCTCGCCGGGCTTGGCGGCTTTCCACAACACGAAGTCCACCGGATCGCGCTTGCCCTCGCCCACCTCGACGCGCGCGCCGGCGCGCAGTTCGTCGACACGCTTGCCGGAAAGCTTGCCGTAGCCGTCAAACCGGCTGACGGCATAGTTAACGTCGCCGTTGGCGGCGACATACGCGTAGCCGTCGGCGATGAGCTTCTCGATCATGGCGATCATCGCGTCGATCGATTCCGTGGCGCGAGGCTCGATATCCGGGCGCAGCACGCCGAGTCTGTCCTCGTCCTCGTGCGTCGCCGCGATCATTCGGCCTGTCAACGCCTGTACCGATTCGTCCTTTTCCGCCGCGCGGCGGATGATCTTGTCGTCGATGTCGGTGATGTTGCGCACGTAGGTCAGATCGTAGCCGCGCGCGCGCAGGTAACGCGCGACCATGTCGAACACGACCAGCATGCGCGCATGGCCCATGTGCATGTGGTCGTACACCGTCAGGCCGCAGACATACATCCGCACCCGGCCCTCTTCGATCGGTCGGAATTCTTCTTTGGCGCGCTTCAGCGAATTATAGATTTGCAGACTCATGACGATCGGGTTGAATGAATCCTGAGCGAATAATCGAGGCGTGCGCGGATGCGATCCGGCCCCAGCAGATCCCAGACGCGCGCCAGTTCCGGCCCGTGCACCTCGCCGGTCAATGCGGCGCGGAGCGGCATGTAAAGCGCCTTGCCTTTGACGTCTGCCGCTGCTCCAAGCTGCTTGACGTAGCTCTTGAAGTCCGCGTCCGGCGCGAGTACCTGCAATGCCGCTTCGAAATATCCCGGCTTCGCGCAGGCGACGGCTTCTTGCGCCTCCACACTCGGGGCAATTTCGCCGTACAGCGACATGGCCCAATGACGCCCATCGCCAGGGAAAGCGACATTATCCCGCACGGCATGCACAAATGCGGCGGCATCGTCGCCCGGAACCAACATTTCGATTTCGGGCTCACCCGTTTTCATCCATGCCCACAGCGCCGAATCACTTGCTCGCGCCACCGTCTCTTTCTGCCAATGCCGCAGCTGATCGGCATCGAAGTGCGCGGGGCTTGAGCCCAGCCGGTTCAAATCAAAGCTCGCGGCAAGCGCGACAAATTGCGAATATCCGGGATCGTCAGCGTAATGATGGCCGAGCCGCGCCAGGTAATTGAGAACCGCGCCCGGCAGGAAACCCTGCTCGCGCAGATCGTGCAGACTCGCGCTGCCATGGCGCTTCGACAGCGGCGCGCCGTCGGCGCCGACCAGCAGGCCGAGGTGACCGTAACTCGGAGCATCGAGCCCCAGCGCGTCGAGCAGCAGCATCTGTCGCGGCGTGTTCGCCAGATGGTCCTCGCCGCGCAGCACGTGAGTGATCTCCATCAGCGCGTCGTCGAGCGCGTTGCAGAAGAAGAATGCCGGCGTTCCATCCGCCCTGCGGATGACGAAATCGCCGATCGCATCGCTGGCGAATGTCTGCGGACCGCGCACCAGGTCGTCGAACGTCAGCTCAATGCCCGCCGGCACGCGAAACCGTATCGCTGCCGCGAGTCCGCTCTGCTGCTTCGCCTCAATGTCCGCCTCCGACAGCTCCGCGCAGGTGCCGGCGTAACGTGGCGGCCGCCCGGCCGCCCGCTGCGCGTCACGGTTCCGGGCCAGCTCGGCCGGCGTGCAGAAACAGGGATAGGCGCGGCCGCCGTTAATCAGCCGGTGGAAATACTCTTCATAAACGGCCGCGCGTTCCGACTGCCGATAGGGTCCGCGCGATCCGCCGACATCCGGCCCCTCCGACCATTCGAGGCCCAGCCAGTGCAGATCGTCCAGCAGCGCCTCGACCCATTCCGGCCGTGAGCGCGCCGCATCGGTGTCTTCAACGCGTAAAACGAAGCCGCCGCCCCCCTTGCACGCCGCCAGCGCGCTGAAAAGTGCGGTGCGGACGTTACCGAGGTGCAACAGCCCGGTCGGGCTGGGTGCGAAGCGGGTGCGAATGGATTCAGACATGGCGCGCAATGGTATCAGGATGCGGCCGGCCGATCATCGCAAGTTCAGTAATGTGACGGCGTTGACAATCCGGCCGGAACCCGGGCGCCGCAGGTTTTTCTAAGCTAGTGATGCCGGGAAAATCGGCAGTCTGCAGAGTCAGCACAAGGAGGTTCTCATGTCCCCGAACCCGGAACGCGGTCAAAAGGATCGTCAACAGCAACAGCGTCAACAGCAACAGCGTCAACAGCAACAGCGACAGCAGGAGCAACGTCAACAGGAGCAGCGCGAAGAGCGGCAGCGCAGTCAGGGCCGTGAAAAGCGTCAGCAACGATAACAAAATCAATATCTTCTAACTACCTCTTAATCCTATTTGTAAGCCACCGCTCCGGTGGCTTTTTTTTGAGCGCCGCGCCCGTTAACATGCGCGGACACCTTCAACAAGGACAACATTATGTCGATCCGCATCATTCGTCGCCTCATCGGCGCGAGCTTTGCGCTGACGCTGGGCGCCAGCGCGGCGGCCGCTCCGCCACCGGCCGACCCTCACCCGCTGGTGGCGCTCGACACCACCAAGGGCACCATCGTCATCGAACTGGATCGTGCGCGCGCGCCACTCACCGTGGAGAACTTTCTGAAGTACGTCCGCGCAGGCTTCTACGACGGCACAATCTTCCATCGCGTCATTCCCGGCTTCGTCGCCCAGGGCGGCGGCTTTACCGCCGACTTTCATGAAAAAGACACGCGCCCGCCGATCCCCAACGAATCGGGCAACGGCCTGAGCAATGTGCGCGGGACCATCGCGATGGCGCGCGAACCCGAGCCGCATACCGCCACCGCGCAGTTCTACATCAACCTGGTCGACAACCTGAGACTCGACCCGCAGCCGAATCGCTGGGGCTATGCCGTCTTCGGCCAGGTTGTGAAAGGCATGGAGGTGGTCGATGAAATAGCCAAAATCGCGACCGGGCCCGCGGGACCGTTCTCAAGCGACGTACCGGTCAAGGCGGTGGTGATCGAAAAGGCGAAGGTCGTATCCTCGGCCGATGGAAAGACCGGCGAATGACGACGGCATTTATCTCGGACCTGCATCTCGATGCCAGCCGCCCGAACGTCACGGCGCTGTTTCGGGATTTTCTGGCGGGAGAGGCGCGCGAACTGGAGGCCCTCTATATCCTCGGCGATCTGTTCGAAGCCTGGATCGGCGACGACGACCCGGACTCGCACCACGCAACGGTGAAGCGCGACTTACACGCGGTGACGGCAAGCGGGGTCCGCGGCTACTTCATGCACGGCAACCGGGACTTTCTCGTCGGCGAGACGTTCAGCGCCGAGACCGGCTTGCAACTGCTCGACGATCCCGTCGTGATCGACCTCCACGGCACGCCGACGCTGCTCACTCACGGTGACGCGCTATGCATTGACGATGTCGATTACCAGACGTTCCGCCAGACCGTCCGCGAACCGGCCTGGCAGCAGGCGTTCCTGAATCAGCCGATCGAGGCGCGCCGCCAGTTCGCTGCTCAGGCGCGCGCCGAAAGCCAGCGTCAGCAACAGGGCAAGACGATCGACATCATGGATGCCAACCAGGACGCGGTCGAAGAACTCATGCGCGAACACGACGTGACGCGCATGATTCACGGCCACACGCACCGGCCGAGCACTCACCGTTTCACGATCGACGGCACTGAGTACACGCGGATCGTGCTGGGGGACTGGTACGACCAGGGCAGCATCCTGCGCTGCGACGACAGCGGTTGCCGATTGGAGCAAATGCCGCTGTAGCGGACCGCGGAGCGCTAACGCACCACGAATTCTTTCTGCATGCCGTGCATGAAGTGCGGCTTGCCGTCCTTCATGTCCGGCGTGAAGCAGATGAAACCGTACTTGCCCGGCTTGAAGTCGATCTGCATGACAGCGTGCTCACCGGGCGCAATATCCGTTATCCCGCCCATGCCGTAGCCCGGCGCGGGTTTGCCGTGAGGATCATAAGCCCAGGCTTCTAAGTCGCGATTGCCCTGGCCGGAATCGTAGCGGGTGATCGTAAGCTCATGCGGCTGACTGCCCGCGTTGATGACCTCGATCACATGACGGCCCGCCGTGATCGGTTGTGACATCACGAACTTGTAATCCTGCATGGTGATCGTCACATCGGGTTTCGGCAGCGCGGCCGTTTGCCCGTTTCCAGGCGTAACGATAAACGGCGTGATCATGCCGTGCATGACGTGCGGCTTGCCGTCCGGTGCCGGAATCACGCAGAACGCAACGTAGCGGCCCGGCTTGAGCATCAGCGTCACGTTCGACTCGCCGCCGGGTCCCGGCGTATTGGGGCCGCCGATCGGGTGCATCCACATCGGTGGTGGACCGCCCGGGTGAGTGAAGACAGCCATCACGTCGGCCATCGTCTTGCCTTCATCCAGCCTCACCACCATGAGATGGTGATTTTCCTTCCCTTCGTCTTTCAACATGAAGGTCGTCAGGCCCGCGGGAATGGAGTCGGGCATACTGAAGCCATATTCGCGGGTAACGACCGTTACCACGTTGGAACCTGCCGGCGGCGTAAAGGACAGGCTTTCGGCAGCCTGCGTCGTCTTTTGATGGGCAGCCGCTCCGCCGGAAATGAAGACGCCTGCAAGCAGCAGCGCGGCAACCCGCCGCCACGCGCTGAACCCGTACCGATTGACCATGACGCACCTCGCAGTCATCCCAGAATCTTCTGAGTTTAGGTCAAATTTCCGGCGCGCGGCGGCTTTTTTCGGCAAGCGTTACGCCTCTGTTTTAAGACCTATTACGATGTCCGTCACGTTGGTGCCGGTGGCGCCGGTCCGCAGCAGGCTTCCCGCTGCCTCCAGAAACGTGCCCGCATCCGCTCGTGCAAGCGCCGCTGTCGAATTTGCCCCTTGTTCCGTGCCGCGAGCGATGGTGCATCCGTCGATGATAGCGCCGGCAGCATCGCCGGTACCGTCTACGCCGTCCGTGCCGGCCGCGAGGAGGCTGATACCATCGCACCCGCTTAACCGTACCGCCGCCGCCAGCGCGAGGTGCTGACTACGGCCCCCGCGTCCCGGATTCGGCGGTAACCGGACCACCGTTTCGCCGCCCCAGATGTGAATACCGGCTGGCGCTTGCAGCAGCTTCTGCGCGATGGCGGCACCCGCCTCTTCGGCCTCACCCGCCAGGCGCTCGTCATGTATGAATACGTCGAGGCCGCGCCGGCGCGCTTCCGCGGCGGCGCTATCCATTGCATCCGTCAGCGTCGCGACGATCCTTCGTTCAACTCGTACTTGATTGTCGGCGGGAGGTGCGGAATGTACCTTCTCGATCAGGGCGCTTATCGGTTCCGGAAGCGGCGGCAGCGGGCGGATTTCGATGGGCCCCAGCGGACCGGAGCCTATGTCGGCGACGCGGTCGCCGGCGACATCGGAAATGTAGAGCGCCTTTGCGGGACGGTTGCCGATGTAACGCAACAGGCCGCCGCCCTTGATCCGCGAAACCGATTTGCGAATTGCATTCATTGCGCCGATGTCGAACCCGCTACCCAGTAGCCAGCGGTTCAGTTCGACGAGTTCTTCGGGTGCAATCCCGGGCGCAGGCGCGTCGACCAGTGCAGAGGCGCCGCCTGAAATCAGAAACAGGAATTCGACGTCCGGCGGTGACTCATGAAGAAAATCGAGCAGCCGCTGGCCCGCGGTAAAACTTCGCTCGTCCGGTACAGGATGGCCCCCTTCGTAACATTCGAAGCGCCGATCGCTGATGTCGCTGCAGCCGGATGCGGTTACGATCAGGCCGCGCCGGATGCGGTTACCGAAGACGTCAAGCGCGCCGCGGCTCATGCCGACAGCAGCCTTCCCCAGTCCGATCACTTCGACCGGGCGCTCGCCTCCGGAAGCCTGCAAGGCCGCTGCAACAGACCCGCGTCCGTCCACAGCCGTAATGGCAGCACGGAATAAATCGCTCAATAAGCGGACGGGGTCTTCCATGGTGGGGCCCCACGCTCGTTTATCGCTTCTTCCTGTCCCGCAATTCAGCCACCACCCGATGCAGATTTGCCTGCGTTTCGTCATGAAACCAGGAATCGACAATCGCATCGATAGCGGGCGCAGCAGTTGCATCGGCCATCACCTTGCGCAGCGGTGCGCGCGCCCGGCGGCGCGTTTCGCCGTAAGCATGCGCCGGCAGCGCCAACACGCTCTCCAGCCACTGCCGTGCTTGTGGCACCACGTTCTCGGGGCCCGCCAGCTCGTCGACGAACCCGGCGGCCAGCGCCTGTTGCGGCTCGAGCAGCACGCCCTCGCCGCCCAGCAGCGCAGCCTTGCGCCGGCCGACGACAAGCGTCAGTGCCTCGAACAGCACTGCCGGCAGCGGCAGGCCGACCCGCACTTCGTTCAGGCCGATCTTGTACCTGCCTTCAGCCATCACGCGGTAATCGCAGCACAGGGCCAGGACGGCACCGCCGGCCGGGCTGTGGCCGGTGATAGCCGCTGCGACCGGAATCGGCATATCGGCCAGCATGCGGATCAGTCCGACAAAGTCGTGCCAGAAGACGCTGATGGCAGCCTTGTCCAACGCCAGCAATGCCGGCAAATCCAGCCCCGCGGAAAACATGCCGGGGGCGCCGGACAAAACAATGCCCTTCGCGCCCGCGCCAGGCGCGTCCGTTATCGCGGCCGCCAGCGCCCGAACCAGTTCGGGACCCAGCGCGTTCGCGGGGGGATGGGCGAGGCGAATCTCTGTGATAGATTTATTTTGTTGTATTTCAATCACTTGTTTTTTGTTCTTCATGTTGTTTAGCAGAACTGGCATCGTCTGCGGGACGGCGCGGCCGGATAATCTGGTAGAAGGTCTCGCCGGACTTGATCATACCCAGCTCTTTGCGCGCCCGGGCCTCGATCGCTTCGTGCCCCCGCTTGAGATCCCGAACTTCGGCCGCCAGATTCCGGTTCCGGGTGTCGAGTCGTTCGTTTTCAGCCTTCTGCGCCGCGACCTGTTTCTGCAACGCCCATGCGTCCGGCACGCTGTCCTCGGCGATCCAGAGACGGTACTGCATCATCAGCAGCAGCGCCGCGAGGATGATCCCGATGACAAGGCGCGCGTTCATCTGTGCCGGGAGTCAACGACGGATTCCAGGCAGGTTGTCCTTGTTGTATGGGTCACTTGCCGGACGCCGCCGTTCATCGCAGGTGTGAAAACGCCGACTTGCCCGGATATTGGGCGCGCTCGCCCAGTGCCTCCTCGATGCGCAACAACTGGTTGTACTTCGCCATCCGGTCGGAACGGCTGAGCGAGCCGGTTTTGATCTGGGTCGCGCGCGTCGCTACGGCGAGGTCGGCGATAAACGCGTCCTCGGTTTCGCCGGAGCGATGGGACACCACCGCCGCATAACCGGCATCGACCGCCATATCGATCGCCGCGCGCGTCTCGGTCAGCGTGCCGATCTGGTTCGGCTTGATCAGGATCGCGTTGGCGATGCCCTGGTCGATGCCATGGCGCAGAATCGTCGTATTGGTGACGAACAGGTCGTCTCCCACCAACTGCACGCGCTTGCCGAGCTTGTCGGTCAACAGGCGCCAGCCGTCCCAGTCGCCCTCGGCCATGCCATCCTCGATCGACACGATCGGGTAGCGGTCGCACAGGCCGGCCAGGTAATCCGTCAGCGCCTCGGCCGAAATCGGTTTGCCTTCGAAGTGATAGTCGTCGTGATGGAAAAACTCCGATGCGGCGGCATCGAGCGCCAGGAAAATGTCGCGGCCCGGCTCGTAACCTGCCTGGCTGATCGCTTCGACAATCGCTTCCAACGCCGCCTCGTTGGATGGCAGTTGCGGCGCAAATCCGCCTTCGTCGCCCACCGATGTCGCCAGGCCGCGCTTGCCAAGCACCTTCTTGAGTGCGTGAAACACTTCCGCCCCGTAACGCAGCGCCTCGGCAAAACTGGACGCGCCGGCCGGTATGATCATGAATTCCTGAATGTCGACGTCGTTGTCCGCGTGCGCGCCGCCATTGACGATGTTCATCATCGGCACCGGCATCGACACATCCCCGCTGCCGGCGAGGTACGCGAACAACGGCTGCTTCCGGCTGATGGCGACAGCCTGCGCTGCAGCCAGCGAAACGGCCAGAATTGCGTTCGCCCCCAGCCGCGACTTGTTCTCCGTGCCGTCAAGCTTGATCAACATCTTGTCCAGCCCGGCCTGATCCGCCGCATCGGCGCCCATCACAGTGTTGCGAATTTCGCCGTTGATGTTATCGACGGCGTTGCGCACGCCCTTGCCGCCGTAGCGGCCGGAATCGCCGTCCCGCAGTTCTACGGCTTCGCGCGTGCCGGTCGATGCGCCTGAAGGCGCAGCCGCGCGGCCGACAACGCCGCCTTCCAGTTCGACTTCGGCTTCGACCGTGGGGTTGCCGCGCGAATCGAGAATCTCGCGGCCGTGGATTGATGTAATCTTTGTCATTAACTTTATCTCGTATCTTATTGATTACTAATGCTATTTTCTATCAACGACCGCGCCTTGATCGCCACGTCGATAGTTTTCAAAGTTTCCAGCAATGCTTCCATCTTCGCCAGCGGCCAGGAGTTCGGGCCGTCGCACAGCGCCTTGTCGGGATTCGGGTGCGTCTCCATGAACACGCCGCTGACGCCGGCCGCGACGGCCGCCCGCGCCAGCACCGAAATATGCTGACGCTCGCCGCCCGAACTCGCGCCCTGCCCGCCCGGCAACTGCACCGAATGGGTCGCATCGAAGACTACGGGACAGCCGCTCGCGCGCATCGCGGCGAGCCCGCGCATGTCGACGACGAGGTTGTTGTAGCCGAAGCTGAATCCCCGTTCGCACAAC
The DNA here is from genome assembly GCA_035701285.1 of Gammaproteobacteria bacterium. Lineage (GTDB taxonomy): Bacteria > Pseudomonadota > Gammaproteobacteria > Natronospirales > DASSBR01 > DASSBR01. The sequence continues at coordinate 9,622 of DASSNT010000099.1, forward strand.
ATGATGTCGTCGTTGCCGGCAGCGCGCGCCTTGTCGGCGACATTGGCCATTTCCCAGGGCGCCATGAACTGACCTTTCTTGATATTGACCGGCTTGCCCTGGCGCGCGACGTTCTGGATGAAGTCGGTCTGCCGGCACAAAAACGCCGGCGTCTGGATGACGTCGACAACCGCCGCGACTTCATCCACCGGCGTGTACTCGTGCACGTCTGTTAAGACCAGCACGCCGGCCTGCTCGCGCACCTTGGCCAGTATCTTCAGGCCGGCGTCGATGCCGGGACCGCGGTAGCTCTCCCCGGAGCTGCGGTTGGCCTTGTCGAACGACCCCTTGAACACGTAAGGAATGCCGAGCCGCTGTGTCACTTCAGCCAGCGTGCCGGCGACGTCCAGAGCGAGCTGCTCGCTTTCGAGCGTATCGGGACCGGCAATCAGGAAAAACGGCTGGTCGAGTCCGACCTCAAATGTACCCAGCTTCACGCGCGTGCCGCCTCTCGAACTTCGCCGTGCGCGTGTTCGCGGGCCGCGCGAATGAAGCCGCTGAACAACGGATGGCCTTCGCGGGGGCTGGAGGTGAATTCAGGATGGAACTGGCAGCCGACAAACCATGGATGATCCGGCAGTTCGACCACCTCGACGAGCCCGTCCACCGACGCGCCGGAAAAGACCATGCCCTTGTCCGACAGCAGGTCGAGATAGTTGTTGTTGAACTCGTAGCGGTGGCGGTGGCGCTCGACAATCGATTCGGCGCCGTAGCAGCGTTCTGCCAGCGATCCTTTCACCAGTCGGCATTCCTGCGCGCCCAGGCGCATCGTGCCGCCGAGGTCGGAGGCGGCGCTGCGTTGTTCGACAGAGCCGGCCTTGTCGAGCCACTCGGTGATCAGCGCGATGACCGGATGGGCCGGCGAGGATTCGAACTCGGTGCTGTGCGCGCCGGCGAGGCCGGCGATATTGCGGGCGAAGTCGATTACCGCGACCTGCATGCCCAGGCAGATGCCGAGATACGGGATGCCGTGCTCGCGCGCGTACCCGGCGGCCAGCACCTTTCCTTCGATGCCGCGGTCGCCGAAGCCGCCAGGCACCAGAATCGCGTCCATGTCCGCCAGGCAGGCCGGCCCCTCCTCGGCAATCTGGTGCGAGTCGAAGTAATGGATATTGACGCGCGTGCGCGTCTGGATGCCGGCGTGGATCAGCGCTTCGTTCAGCGACATGTACGCGTCGGTCAGTTCGATGTATTTGCCGACCATGGCGATGTCGACGCTGGCTTCCGGATGCGCCTTCGCTTCAACGATGCGACTCCAGCTCGCGAGGTCCGCGGCGGGCACGTCGAGGTGGAAATGTTCGCAGACGATGTCGTCCAGGTGCTGCGCGTTCAGCAGCAGCGGAATCTTGTAGATGTCGTCGGCATCGACGGCGGAAATAACCGATCGTTCGCTGACGTTGGTGAACAGGGCGATCTTGCGCCGCGAGTCGTCCGGCAGCGGGCCGCTCGAGCGGCACAGCAGAATATCCGGCTGGATGCCTATCGAGCGCAGTTCCTTGACGGAGTGCTGGGTGGGCTTGGTTTTGATCTCGCCGGAGGTGGCGATGTACGGCACCAGCGTCAGGTGCATGAACAGGGTGCGCTGGCGGCCGAGTTCGATGCCGAGCTGGCGGATGGCTTCGAGGAACGGCAGCGATTCGATGTCGCCCACCGTGCCGCCGATCTCGACCAGGCAAATGTCAGCATCGCCGGCGCCTTCGCGCACCGAACGTTTGATTTCGTCGGTGATGTGCGGAATCACCTGCACGGTGCCGCCGAGGTAGTCGCCCCGGCGTTCCTTGCGGATGACGCTTTCGTAGATGCGGCCGGTGGTAAAGTTGTTGCTGCGCCCCATTGTGGTGCGGACGAAGCGCTCGTAATGGCCGAGGTCGAGGTCGGTTTCGGCGCCGTCTTCGGTAACGAAGACTTCGCCGTGCTGGAACGGGCTCATGGTGCCCGGGTCGACGTTGATGTAGGGGTCGAGCTTGACCATCGTCACCTTCAGCCCGCGCGCCTGGAGGATGGCGCCGAGGGAGGCGGACGCGATGCCCTTGCCGAGGGACGACACTACGCCGCCGGTCACGAAGATGAAATGCGTCATCGAGATACCCGATTTTCTGGCTGAGAGGGGATGGCCGAGGCCATTGAAAACCGGGAGTACAAGCTAACAGATTGCGGCCTCCGCGACAATGAGGAACAGTGGAATTTGCGAGGTCGTAACGTGCAGAGCGACCTCCAGTGCCTTCGCAGGGGGCAGTCCGGTAGCTTCTTTCCAGAACGCCGTGAATACATCCCTGTAGGCTCCGGGTTTGACATCCTGTCGAACACGCTCTGGAAAGAAGCTACCGGACCGCCCTCGACACGTTATCGCCTCCCGAAGAAATCACTGGCCGCTGTCGCCATTCGATCCGCGCGGCAGGTTCATTTGCCGAGGCAGCGAATTCATCCGCGACCCACAGATCCCCCACTGCCGCCAGCTCGTCCTTGTACCACAGCAACGGGATTCGGCTCCGCATCCACGGCACGATCCCGGCCTCGCGCAGCAAATCTTTCAGTTCCCGGCGATGTTGCTGTCCTGCAAGCCGGATGCGTTCGCCGCCGCGGCGCCAGCGAATTTCAACACCTTCGGTCAGCACATCCGCCCGCAGAGTGCCCTTGCCTGCGACTGTCCGCAGCTCGCCCATTTCCGCACCCAGATCCAGCGGTTCGCCGTGCCACTGAGCCGGCAGCGGCGGAACTTCCACCAGCGGCGGAAAAGCATAAATTCGGCCCCGCCAGCAGCGCGCTTCTACGCCCGGCCAGAGCACCTGCGGCGCCTTGTCGCCCGCTGCCTCGGCGGCTTGGGAAAGCAGCGCATCCAGCCGCCGCGTGTCCGGCACCGGCAGCTTGCGCTGGGTCAGCCAGTGCCGCAGCAGGTTTTCTGCCCTCTCCCGGCCCAGAGCCAGTACGCTCTCAAGAGGCAAGGTTTCTGAATCCGTCTGCGCAACCTGCGCCAGGTCCAGCGCCGCCAGATCTGCCAGCAGCGCCTTTGCCTGCGCGGCATGCCTCGCGGCGCGGCCGACAGTCGCGGCCGCGGCCGGCCAGCGCTCTGTCAGGCGCGGCAGGATTTCATGTCGCAGGTAGTTGCGGTCGCGCTGGCGGTCCGTGTTGCTTGGGTCGTCGATGAATTCCAGCCAGTTGGCATCCGCGTAGGCGGCGAGCTCCTGACGTTGAAACTGCAGCAGCGGCCGCACGAGGCAGCCTGCGCCGAACGGGGCTCTCGCCGGCATGGCCGCGAGCCCTGCCGGGCCGCCGCCGCGCAGCAGTTGCAGCAGGACGGTTTCGAGTTGGTCGTCGGCGTGGTGGGCGGTCAGCAGCCATTCGCCAGGGCGTAGCTCGGCATCGAGGGCGGCATAGCGCGCGGCGCGTGCGGCTGCTTCCAGCCCACGCCCGTCAGCAGGATCGATCGCGACGCTTCGGCTGATGTAGTCGATGCCCAGGCTTGCTGCGAAATCTTTGCACCGACGTGCCCAGTGCGCGGCGTCGGCGTGCAGGTCGTGGTTGATGTGGATCGCGCGCAGTGGGACTGCCAGCCGGTCGCGAACGGCAGCGAGTGCATGAATCAGTACGGTGGAGTCGCGGCCGCCGCTGAAGGCGACGAGCAGGCCTGTCGGGGGTGGCTGCTGCCTGAGGATGTCAGGCAGCTGATCCGAGGAGAACGCCATACGGACACGACCATATGCAGCGGAAATGGCTTGTTTTACGGCTCGCCCGGCCTGCTGCGCCTGGGCCGGATACGTGAGCCGCGTGATCTAGTCCTTGAACTGGCCGTACGCCATGACCCGCTGATCGCGGGCGGCGAGCATGTCGTCGACGCTGCTTTCGTCCAGCACGTTGAGCTGTTCGAGCAGGTAATTCTTGATGGTCGCGGCCATCGCGTCCGGATCGCGGTGGGCGCCGCCGAGCGGTTCTTCGAGCACGACGTCGACGAGGCCCAGCTCCTTCAGGCGGTCGGAGGTGATACCCATGGCTTCGGCCGCGTCCGAGGCCTTGTCGGCGCTCTTCCACAAAATGGAGGCGCAGCCTTCGGGGCTGATCACCGAATAGGTAGCGTATTGCAGCATGGCCAGACGATCACCCACGCCAATGGCCAGCGCGCCGCCCGAACCGCCTTCGCCGATCACGGTGCAGAGAATTGGCGTCTTGAGTTGCGGCATGACGAAGAGGTTGCGGGCGATGGCTTCGCTCTGGCCGCGTTCTTCTGCGCCGACGCCCGGGTATGCGCCCGGGGTGTCGATAAAGGTCAGGATGGGCAGGTGGAATCGCTCGGCGAATTGCATCAGCCTGAGCGCCTTGCGGTAGCCTTCGGGTTTGGGCATGCCAAAATTGCGGCGGACCTTTTCCTTGGTGTCGCGCCCCTTCTGCTGGCCGATCACCATCACTGGCCGGCCGTCGAGACGCGCGGGCCCGCCGATGATCGCTTCGTCGTCAGCGTACATGCGGTCGCCGTGCATTTCTTCGAAGTCGGTGAAAATGCGGGAGATGTAGTCGAGCGTGTACGGACGCTGCGGGTGACGCGCGAGTTGCGACACTTGCCATGGGGTCAGCGAACTGAAGATAGACTCGGCGAGCGATCGACTTTTGGCCTGCAGGCGCTCGATTTCTTCGCTGATGTTGATCGACGTATCGTCGCCCACATATCGCAGTTCCTCGATTTTGGCTTCGAGTTCGGCGATGGGCTGTTCAAATTCGAGAAAGTTGAGGTTCATTAAACTTTACGTTGCGCCCGAAAAAGGCGGTACAAACTAGCTTATCATCCGGCTTGGGGCAAGGGATGGCGTGGCTTTAGGCTGTGGCTTCGTGCCGGCGCCCACTCCGGCAGGTGTTTGCCGGGACGTCGTAAATCCGTCCCTGGAGACTCTGGGTTCGGCATCCTGCCTCACACAGCCCGGCAAACACCTGCCGGAGCGTGCACCTGTGCTCACGCGAACACCAGCACTAGCCACCCTAGGCACTCAGCGCCTCCGGTGATTGTTGTGGCCGCCCATACTTCAGCCGTACGGCTTCGGCACCGGCAAGCTCGGCCAGACTCGTCAGCAGCGCCTCGGTTGGCTTGACCCGCCAAGCATCGTCCAGCGGCAGGTCGGCCTGCGCCGTCGGGCCGAGATAGCGGACCGCGACGCGGCAGCGGCCGCCTTTGAAAGGCTCCAGCGCAGCCTGCAGGCGGTTGATGAAGTCGGCGCGCGAATATTGTTCGCTTTGCCAGTCGATGACCAGCGCACGCACGAGCTTGTCGCGGATGGCGTCGATGCCGTACACGCCGCGAACCGTTATGCGGTAGCCGTTGATGAATTCGTCGAAGCCGAGCTTGCCTTCGCAGATCAGCAGTTTGTCCTTGACGATCAGCGAGCGGTGCTGCTGCCAGATATCGTCGAACAAAGTGGCTTCGATGCGACCGGTGCGGTCGTCGAGGGTGAGACTGACGCGGTTGCCGCGGCGACGGATGTCGGCCACGAGGCCGGCGACGGTGACGACGCGTTTGGCGCCGCCGTAGCGGCCGTTCATCGACGGTTCCGGTTCGGATGAGGCGATCATCGCACCGATCGTGGAGGTGACGATGTGCGCGAGGTCGCTTTCGTAACGGGTGATCGGGTGGCCGGTAAGATACAGGCCGAGCGTTTCCTTTTCGGCGGTGAGGCGCGTCAGGTCGTCCCACTCGGGAACGTCCGGCGCGGTGGTGGCCGCGGCCACTTCGACTTCGGCAGGCTCCGCGAGGCCAAACATGTCGTTCTGGCCGGCTTCAAGCGCCGATTTTTGCTGCTCGGCGCGCTGCAGGCTTTCGCCGAGCGCTTCCATCAGCGCCGCGCGGTGCATTCCGAGGCTGTCGAGTGCACCGGCGCGGACCAGTGCCTCGAGCACGCGCCGGTTGGCGCGCTGCGTGTCGATGCGCCGGCACAGGTCGTCGATATTGCTGAACGGGCCCTGGGCGCGCTCGGCGATCAACATGTCGATCGCGCCCTTGCCGACGCCCTTGATCGCGCCGAGGCCGTAGCGCACGGCGCGCGGGCCGGCGACGGTAAAGGCGTAGTCGGATTCGTTGACGTCGGGCGGCAGGATGTCGAGCTTCATGCTGCGCGCTTCGTCGATCAGCGTGACGACCTTGTCGGTGTGGTCCATGTCGGCGGACAGCACGGCCGCCATGAACGCTTCCGGGTAGTGTGCCTTGAGCCACGCGGTTTGATACGTCAGCACGGCGTAGGCGGCCGAGTGCGACTTGTTGAAGCCGTAGCCGGCGAACTTTTCGATCAGGTCGAAGATTTCGCTTGCGAGCGCAGCCTCGATGCCGCGTCCGGTCGCGCCCTCGACGAAGATGCTGCGCTGCTTGGCCATCTCCTCGGGCTTTTTCTTGCCCATCGCGCGGCGCAGGAGGTCTGCGCCCCCGAGCGTGTAGCCGGCCAGCACCTGGGCGGCCTGCATAACCTGCTCCTGGTAGAGGATCACGCCGTAAGTCGGCTTCAGCACCGGCTCCAGGCTCGGATGCGGGTAGACGACTTCGGCGCGGCCGTGCTTGCGGTTGATGAAGTCGTCCACCATGCCTGACTGCAGCGGCCCGGGCCGGAACAGTGCGACCAGCGCGATCACGTCTTCGAAGGAGTCGGGTTTCAGTTTGTCGATCAGCTTCTTCATTCCGCTCGATTCGAGCTGGAATACCGCTGTCGTTTCAGCGCGTTTCAGCAGGTCGAACGTCGCCTTGTCGTCCATCGGCAGCGCCGCCATGTCGAGCGCCGGCTCGCCCTGCTCCGCCCGTGCGGCGTTAATGGTCGCCACCGCGTGGTCGATAATCGTCAGCGTGCGCAGGCCGAGAAAGTCGAACTTGACGAGGCCCACCGCCTCGACGTCGTCCTTGTCGAGCTGCGTCACCGCGTTGCCGCCGCCCTGTTCAACGTAGAGCGGCGTGTAGTCGGTGAGCGGCGCCGGCGCGATGACCACGCCACCGGCATGCTTGCCCGCGTTGCGCGTCAGGCCTTCCAGCTTACGGGCCAGGTCGATCAGCGTGCGGATTTCCTCGTCGTCGCGATAGGCCGCGGCCAGTTCCTCATCCTGTTCCAGCGCCTTGTCGAGCGTCATGCCGAGCTCGAACGGAATCATTTTGGCGACCCGGTCGACGTAGCCATACGGATGGCCGAGCACGCGGCCGACATCGCGTACCACCGCGCGCGCCGCCATCGTGCCGTAGGTGATGATCTGCGAAACATGGTCGCGGCCGTAGCGCTCGGCGACGTACTCGATGACGCGGTCGCGGCCTTCCATGCAGAAGTCGACGTCGAAGTCGGGCATCGACACGCGTTCCGGATTCAGGAAGCGTTCGAACAGCAGGTCGAAAGCCAGCGGGTCGAGATCGGTAATGCCCAATGCCCAGGCGACCACCGAACCCGCGCCGGAGCCGCGGCCCGGCCCAACCGGCACGCCGTGCTCGCGCGACCAGCGGATGAAGTCGGCGACGATCAGGAAGTAGCCGGGGAACCCCATGCCGACGATGACCTTGAGTTCCCGTTCCAGGCGTTCGCGGTAAGGCTTGTTGCGAGCGTCGGCGTCGTCGCCCTCGGCAAGCGGCAGCCGTGCCAGGCGGGCCTCGAGCCCCGCCTCGGCCTCGCGCTTGAGGTGTGTCTCCACGTCGCTGCCGTCCGGCACCGGGAATGCCGGCAGGAAGTTCTCGCCTAGGCGCAGTTCCAGGTTGCAGCGGCGCGCGATCTCGACGCTGTTGTCCAGCGCCTCGGGGAGGTCGTCGAACAATGCCGCCATTTCGTCGGCAGTGCGCAAATACTGTTGGTCGCTGTAGCGCCGCGCGCGGCGCGGGTCGTCCAGCGTGCGGCCGTCGTGAATACAGACGCGGGCCTCGTGTGCCTCGAAATCTTCCGGGCTCAGAAAACGCACGTCGTTGGTCGCGACCACCGGCAGGCCTTTCTCGCCCGCCAGCGCAACCGCGGCAGCGATGTAGGCCTCTTCGCCTTCGCGGCCGGTGCGCGTCAGTTCGAGATACCAGGCGTCGGGGAACAACGCTGCCCAACGCTCGGCGGCCGCCACAGCAACATCCTGGCGCCCCGCGAGTAGCGCCCGGCCCACCTCCCCTTCACGCGCGCCGGAGAGCGCGATCAAGCCGTCGGTGCGGCCATCGAGCCAGTCGCGCTCGATCATGGGCATGCCGTGCCGCTGGCCCTCGCGAAAGCTGCGCGTAATCAGTTCGGAGAGCTGAAGATAGCCGGTGCGATTGCGGCAGAACAGCGTAAGCCGGTGCGCCGGTTCCTGCGCATCATCCGCCCGCACCCACAGGTCGGCGCCGATAAGCGGTTTGATGCCGCGCTGTTGCGCCTGGCGGTAAAACTTCACCAGCGCGAACAGGTTGGACTGATCGGCTAGACCGACCGCCGGCATGCCGCTCGCCGCGACCGCGTCCATCAGCGATGGAATGCGGATCACGCTGTCGGACAGCGAAAACTCGGTGTGGACGCGCAGGTGAACAAAGCTCAAGACGCGAACTCCGGCTCAAACACGTCCGGCTCAATCGCCGCCTCGTCCAGCGCCAGATCGAGACAACGCCGAACAGGCGCGAAGCTGCGACGGTGAATCGGACACGCGCCGAGCGAATCCAGCGCTGCGAAGTGCTGCGGCGTGGAATAGCCCTTGTGCGACGCGAAGCCGTAACCGGGCCACGTGCCATCCAGCTCGACCATCAGCGCGTCCCGGTGCACCTTGGCGACTATCGACGCCGCGCTGATCGACGCAATACTGTCATCGCCGCCGACGATCGCCTGCGACGGGATCGGCGAGCCTTTCGGGCAATGCAGCCCGTCAATCAGCAGCCGCCGCGGCAGGATTGGCAGCGCTTCGACCGCGCGCGTCATCGCGAGCAACGACGCATGAAAGATATTGATGCGGTCGATTTCTTCGACTTCGGCAATGCCTACGGCCCACCCGAGCGCACGCGCCTTGATACGCGCTGCGAGCCGCTCGCGCTCCTCCGGCGGCACGCGCTTGGAGTCGCGCAGGCCGTTTATGCGCACTGCCTCCGGATCGAGAATGACCGCGGCGGCAACAACCGGCCCGGCGAGCGGCCCCCGGCCGACTTCATCGACGCCGGCAGTAAAACCATCGATCTCGGAGTAGCGTTTCATGCGTCCGGTATTCTAACGGAAGAATCCCCCTCCAACTCCCCCTTCCTCGCTGCGCGAGCAAAGGGGAGTGACAAGAGGCTCGCTTGGCCGCTTCGAAGGAATTTCTCAATTCTGTTCGACAAGCTCCAACACCGCCTCCGCCGCCCGGCTGCTGGCATCACGTGCGAGCGTTGCATTAATCGGCGCGAACGCGTCGAGTTGGCGTGCGCGGGCCTCCGAGTCGCCAAGCAGCGCGGCCACCGCCGGCGCCAGCAGATCCGCCCGCGCCCGCGCCTGCAGAAACTCCGGCACGATCTCCCTGTCCGCCAGCAGGTTGGGCAGCGATACATGTTCGATCTTGAGCAGCCCCAGACCCTGAACGATGGCCCGGGTCAGCGGTGCCAGCCGATAAGCCACCGCCATCGGCCGGGCAAGCAGCATCGCTTCCAGCGCCGCCGTGCCGGAAGCCAGCAGCACCGCATCCGCCGCCGCCATCGCTTCGCGGGAGCGGCCCTCGAAGAGGCGCAGATCCAACTTGCCGGCCCGGCGCTGGCGGAACGAATCGAAATGCGCTGCCAGCGCCGGCGAGGCCATGGGCGCGGCGATGACCAGATCCGGAAACTGTGCGGTCAGCCGTTCCGCCGTCTCCAGGAAGACCGGCGCGAGGCGATCCAGCTCGTTGCGGCGGCTGCCCGGCAACAGCGCGAGGATCTTGCGGTCCATCGGCAGGTTCAGCAGCCGGCGCGCCTCGGCATGCTCGGGCACGGCAGCGATTTCGTCGGCCAGCGGATGGCCGACGAACACGGCATCGACACCGTGCGCATCGTACAGTGCTTTCTCAAACGGCAGCAGCGCGAGGACCCGGTCCACTGCCTTCGCGATCGTCTTGACTCGCCCGGGGCGCCACGCCCAGATCGACGGACTGACATATTGGATTGTGCGCAAACCACGAGCCCTGAGACGCGCCTCGAGACCGAGATTGAAGTCGGGGGAGTCGATACCGACGAACACGTCAGGCTGGAGACGGACGAAATCCTGTACCAGCCGGCGGCGAAACGCCAGCAACCCGGGTAGATGTTCGATGACTTCGGCGATGCCGGTAACGGCAAGACGGTCGCTGTTTGCAAGCACCTCGCAGCCGGCCGCGGCCATCGCCGGACCCGCCACACCGACAAAGCGAACATCGGGCCGGCGGGCGCGGATCGCCCTGATAAGGCTGGCGCCGAGCAAATCGCCTGAGCTTTCCCCGGCGACAAGGCCGATGGTGACCATTGCCTAGCGAATAATCCCGCGTTCGCTGTCTTTCAGAAATTCCGCCAGCATGACGAGCTCAGGCTGCTTTTGCGCGCGCTCGGCCAGTTGCTCGCGCGCCTCTTCCAGCCGCAGCCCGCTGCGGTACAGCAGGCGATAGGCCCGCTTGATGTTGGCAATCTGCTCGGCGCTGAACCCGCGTCGGCGCAAGCCTTCGCTGTTAATCCCGAACGGCTGCGCCGGCATACCCGAAGCCATCACGAACGGCGGTACGTCGCGGGTAAGCCCGGTGTCCATCCCGCAGAAGCTGTAGCGGCCGACGCGGCAAAACTGGTGCACCTTCGTAAACCCGCCGAGGTTGGCATAGGAGTCGATGATGACGTGGCCGGCCAGTGTTACCGCGTTGGCAAGAATGATGTCATCGCCGATCACGCAGTCGTGCGCGATGTGCACGTAAGCCATGATCCAGTTGTCGTTGCCGATCGTTGTGGCGCCGCGATCCTGAACCGTGCCGCGATTGATCGTCACAAATTCGCGAATCGTGTTGCGGTCGCCGATCTCGAGCCGCGTCGGCTCATCGCGATACTTTTTGTCCTGCGGCTCCTCGCCAACGGAAGCAAACTGAAAAATGCGGTTTTCGGCGCCGATGCGCGCCGGCCCGCGGATCACCACATGCGGACCGATCCAGGTGCCGGCGCCGATCTCCACGTCCGGGCCGATGACGGAAAACGGCCCGACCGATACCCCCTCGCCCAGCCGCGCGCCCGGATCGACTACCGCGCGCTCGTCAATCACCGGGTCAATCAACTCGTCAGGTCCTTCGCGGCGCACATGAACTGCGCTTCGGCGGCGATGTTCCCATCCACTTCCGCCCGGCCCTTGAACCGCCAGACGCTGCGAATTGCGCGCGTCAGTTCCACTTTCAGGACAAGCTGATCACCCGGCTCGACCGGCCGCTTGAAGCGCGCGCCGTCGACGCCGACGAGGTAATAAAGCACATCATCCGGCGGCGGATGACCGAAGGTCGCAAACGCCAGCAGACCCGTCGCCTGCGCCATCGCTTCGAGGATCATCACGCCCGGCATGACCGGTCGTTGCGGAAAATGCCCCGGGAAAAACGGCTCGTTGATAGTGACGTTCTTGATCGCCGTGAGCGATTCCCCCGGCGTGCAGTCGATCACCCGGTCTACCAGCAGGAACGGATAGCGGTGCGGCAACTGCTTCAGAATGCCATGAATATCCATGACGGGTTGGTCGGCCATTAATCTTGATCCTTTAACTTCTTTTCTAGGGAGTGCACCCGCCGCGCGAGGTCGTCGAGCTGGCGAATGCGCACGCTGTTCTTGCGCCACTGCTGGGCGGTGTCCATCGGCATGCTGCCGGAGTACACGCCCGGCTCGGTGATGGACCGGCTGACGACGGTGGCGCCGGTGACGATGGTATTGTCGGCGATTTCGATGTGCCCGACGACGCCGACGCGACCGCCGAGAATACAGTGCCGCCCGATCACCGCGCTGCCGGAAATGCCGCAACACCCGGCGATCGCGCTGTGCGCGCCGATTTTGACATTGTGGCCGATCTGCACCAGATTATCGACCTTGACGCCATCTTCGATAATGGTGTCTTCGATAGCACCGCGATCGATGGTGGTGTTGGCACCGATCTCGACGTCCGCTCCGATCTGCACGCTGCCGACCTGCGGCACCTTCAGCCACTCGCCCCCCTGGTCGGCGATGCCAAAGCCGTCTGCGCCAATCACCACGCCCGGATGAATGATGGTGCGCGGTCCGATCCGGACGCTGTCACAAATGGTTACGTTGGCCACCAGGCGCACGTGCTCGCCCAGCCTCGCGTTCGCCTTGACGACGCAGTTTGGTCCAACGAAGGCACCGGCGGCAACTCGCGCCCCGGCTTCGACCACTGCGCCCGATGCAATCTGCGCGCCTGCATCCACCATCGCGCCGTCCAGAACGACAGCGGCGGAATGAACTCCCGGCTCGACCGGTGCAACGGGCGCCAGCAGCTGCGCGGCTTGAGCATAGGTTACGTACGGGTCCGCTGCGATCAGCGCGGGAACCGGACAAGCGGCGGCATCGGCCTCCGCAAGAATGACAGCCGCTGCGCGGGTGCCGGCGAGGTATTTGCGATACCGCGAGTTGGCAAGAAAACTGATCGCGCCGGGGCCGGCATTTTGCAGAGTTGCCACGCTATCGATTAACGTTTGGGCGTCGCCCTGGACACGGCCCCCGCAGTGGCGGGCGATCTCCGCCAGCGTACAGCCATTATTGTTCGCTTTCTTCATTCCCCGATCATCCCGCTGGCACCGCTCAGTCGCTGGCGGCGGCCGGTTTCGCCTTATCGCCCGTGTTGTTGAAGTCCTGGTTCAGCCGCTCGATGATATCGTCGGTAATGTTAACCCGCTGGCTGGCATAGAACACACCATCGCCGATGATCAGATCAAAGCCGTTTTCGTCCGCATAACTGTTCACCTCGTCGAGCACCAGCCGCTGCAGCTTGCTGAGCTCCTGGTTGCGGCGCAGATTCAGGTCATCGAGAAAGTCGTTGCGCAACTGCTGAATGTCGTGCTGCAGGGTCGCGACCTTCATCTGCATCGATTCGCGGTCGCTGGTATTCATGGTCGCGCCGCTCCTGGCCAGCTTCTGCTCGAGATCCTCCAGCGCCTGCTGCTTGTCCAGCAGTTCCTGCTGCTGCGGTGCGAACTCCTTTTTCAGCCGGACCTTCACCTGCTGAACCTGCGGCGACTCCTGAAGAATCTTCTGCAGGTTGACCACGCCGACCTTCAGTTCGGCGGCGCCGGCCTGTAGCGGCGAGCCCACTACAGCAGCCAGCAACAACAGCAATATGGACAGTCGCATCACGCTGCCTCCTCAGAACCGACGCCCGACGCTGAACTGGAACGTTTCACGCAGATAAGAGGGAACCTGGCCGAGCGGCCAGCCCAGACTCACCCGCATCACCCCGAGCGGCGTCACGAATTCGCCCCATACGCCGGCGGCTTTGTACAAGTCACCGGATTGAAAGTCACCCGGGTCGGCGAACGCGTTGCCGACGTCGAAGAATAAACCAAACTGTGCTGACGGTGCTTCCGTACTTCCACCGAAGCTGGACGGAATAACAAGTTCATTCTGCGCGTAAAATTCAAAGTTTCCGCCAGCCGGATAGCCTCTTTCATCCAGAGGACCGAGATAACCGCTCCGAAACCCACGGACACTGTCGGGGCCGCCGACGAAGAAATGTTCCGTAGGCGGGACATCATGAGAGCTCCCGTATGTTTTGTTAAGTCCGACCGAAGCATTTAAACGGTATATAAAACCTGCGCCGAGCTGAAAGTAGTCAGTTGTACTGTACGTCAACGTGTAGAATTTCACATCGCTGAAAGGCGCCGCCAGACTCAGGCTCAGCTGTTGCCGATTGCCGCGTGTGGCAAAAAGCGCCCTGTTGCGGGTGTCATGAGTCCACCCCGTCAGCAGGTTGTATTCCCGGTACCGGATCGCCGGCCCGATCGGCGTCATGTACGTATCGCCGTTCGAGGGATCGAGGGCAAAGTTGATGTATTGCTGCGAACTCCCCACGCTGGTTAACAGGTCGTTCTGGCTGGCGCTGCCGCCCAGCTGGAACCAGTCCACCTCAGACATCGGAATACTGTAGGACCACAACAACCCGTACTTCTTGGTTTCGAGCGGTGATGCGTCGAGGAGCAGCGCGGAACTCTTTTGATAATAGAGCCTGACCGTGCGGCTCACGCCATTTACGGTCGCATACGGGTCTGTCCAGGCGATGTCATACAGGGTATTGATCTCACTGGTGTGCAGGCTCAGGTTGAGGATGTTGCCTTCACCAAGAAAATTGTCGTGCTGAACCGAACCGTTCAATCCGATCCCGAAGTATGGCGAGTACCCTACGGCGAATATGAAACGCCCCGCCTGCCGCGCCGTCAGATTGTAATTCAGATCGACGAGATCCGGGGATCCGGGAACAGGATCGGTGCTCTCCTGAACATCCTTGATGAACGGGAGGCGCTGCAACCGCAACTTCGACCACTTGAGATCGGTATTTGACAGCCAGGAACCTTCAAGCTGGCGCATCTCGCGCCGAAATACCACGTCGTCCGTATCCGGCATCCCCAGGAAATTTATGCGGCGGACATAGATACGGTTGCCGGGGTCGACGTAGAAGGTGAGGTCGACCTCATGCGTTTCGCGATCGAGCTTCGGTATCGGGTCGATCTTGGCGAACGCATAGCCCCGATTGCCGAGCAGGTTGCTCATCAGCGTGGAACTGAACGTCGCTCGCGCCATGGAGAAGGTCGTGCCGGGTTTCGCCAGAACCAGGTGACGGAGCTTTTCCTCGGGCACGATAAACCGGCCCGCAAGTTCGATATTTCTGACCTTGTAGACTTCACCTTCATGGACATTGATGGTGAGGAAAATGTCCTTGTAATCCGGTGAGATGGTGACCTGCACGGAATTGATGTGGAAGTCCGCGTAGCCCCGGTCCAGGTAGTACGAGCGCAGCGACTCCAGGTCGCCGGACAATGTTTCGCGCACGTACTTGTTGCTGCTCTGGAACAGCGAAAACCAATGTGTCGGTTCAAGCTTGAACTGGTCCAGCAGCGTCGCGTCGTCGAATGTTTTGTTGCCGACAATATTGATCGACTTGATCTTCGTGTCGACGCCTTCGGAAATATTGATCGTGACGGTCACGCGGTTGTTGCCAATGGGCAGCACCTTGATGTCAATCTTCGCGTTGTACTTGCCGTGACTGAAATAGCTGCGAGTTAATTGCTGCTTTACGTCGTTGAGCACGGACCGGCTGAAGATGCGCCCTTTGGCGAGACCTGCCTGCTTGAGCGACTTGGTCAGATCCTCCGTCTTGATCGCCTTGTTGCCGACTATCGTGAAGTTGGCAATCGACGGCCTTTCTTCCACGTCCACGATCAACGTGTTGCCTGATCGCCGCATCTGAATATCAGCAAAAAATCCCGTCTGGTACAGGGCTTTGATCGCATTGCGAATCCGCTCGGCATCAACACGATCGCCAACACTGATGGGCAGGTAGGTATAAACCGTCCCTGTAGAAATTCGCTGCAATCCATGCACTTCAATATTCTGTACGACAAAAGTCTCGTCGGCGGCGAACGCAGGCGTCAGCACGACGCTCATCAACACAACGACAAGAACCTGGCGCAGTGCGCGTGAAAACAGCAAAACGAATCTCCTTTAGCCCGCGAGGCGGGTCAGGTCGTTGAATACGGTGAAACCAATCAGCGCCAGCAGCAGCGTCAGGCCGATCTGCTGCCCCACCAGTTCGGCGCGGCTCGAAAGCGGACCGCCCTTGATCCATTCAATCGCGTAAAACAGCAGATGTCCGCCGTCCAGCACGGGAATCGGCAGTAAATTAAGGATGCCGAGACTGATGCTGATTACCGCAAGAAACGTGGCGAACGTAATGATGCCACCGCTCGCGGCATTGCCGGCATATTGGGCGATGCCTATCGGGCCGCTGAGGTTTTTCAGCGACGCCTGGCCACTCGCCATGCCCCAGAACATTCGCAGCGTCAGCCATGACACTTCGCCGGTTTGCTGAAACGCATGCCCCAGCGCGGCCAGCGGCGCATATTGCTGGACCGTAACCATCCGATCGTGCATGTCCTCCGGGACCTGCAAACCGGCGCCGACGCGGCCGATCTGACGGCCGTCCTGGCTGGACACGCCGATGTTCACTTCAAGCGTCTGCCGTCCACCATCCCGCACCACAACCATCGGCACGGTCTCGCCGGGATGCTTCTGAATGAACGTCACCCATTGCCCCCAGCTGTCGATGGGCTGGCCGCCGCTGGCGACGACTTCGTCGCCGACTTTCAGGCCGGCAGCCGCGGCCGGGCTGCCTTCGACCACGCTGCCGATCACGGCCCGCGGTTGCCACGTCGTCAGACCCAGTCCCGGCAGCAGCTCTCCAGGCTGCGTCAGGCGCTCGCTATCAGCGATCTGCAGGCGCAGCGTACGCACTGTGGCATCCGGTTGCTTCACCTCGACTGCGACGCTGCCGCCTCCCATCACGTTTTCCAGCAGGCTCAGCACGGCCGCCTGCCATGTCGGGGTAGCCGAGCCGTCCACGGCCACGATTTCGTCCCCTCGATGGAAGCCCGCTTCCGCAGCCGGTGAATGCGGCGTAACGACACCCACCACCGGCTTCAGCCCTGGCACGCCGGTGATGAAAACGAGCCAATAGGCCAGCACTGCGAACAACAAATTGAACGCCGGCCCCGCGGCCGCAATCGCAGCACGCTTCGGCAGCGACTGGCGGTTGTGGGCGCGGGGCAGGTCGGCCTCGGCCACCTCGCCCTCGCGCTCGTCCAAAGGCTTCACGTAGCCGCCGAGCGGCAGCACCGCGATCGCATACTCGGTGCGATCGCGGCCGGCGCGCCAACTGAAGAGCGCGCGGCCGAATCCGACCGAGAATTTGAGCACTTTGACGCCGACCCGACGCAT
The DNA here is from genome assembly GCA_035701285.1 of Gammaproteobacteria bacterium. Classification (GTDB taxonomy): domain Bacteria; phylum Pseudomonadota; class Gammaproteobacteria; order Natronospirales; family DASSBR01; genus DASSBR01. The sequence continues at coordinate 26,534 of DASSNT010000099.1, forward strand.
CACCCAGTAGTGCCCGAATTCGTGCACAGTGACCAGCAGGCCGAGCGCAAACAGGAACGCCGCGATGGTAATCAGCGTGTTCAGCATAAATTGGGAATTATCCCTGTCAGTTCGAAGGTCATCGGCGGGGCCGGCTGCCGAGCATGCCAGATGACTGCGCGTAATGCCACTGCCAATAGATCAATGATCGTGCGCATTTGTTCCCGTCACCGCCGCCGCGTCAGATGCCCAGCGCCCATAAGCAGACGTAGAACACCGGGGCCGCAGCGCTCAGGCTGTCGAACCGATCCAGCACGCCACCATGCCCGGGAAAAAGAGTGCCGCTATCCTTGATGCCGATCAGGCGCTTGAACAGGCTCTCGCTTAAATCGCCGATAATGGAAAACGCGGCAGTCAGAATACAGATCGGCACGAAAACAGCGAGCGAGAAGCCAAAGAACAAGCCGCCGCCCGCACCAACGATCACGGCTGCCGCGAGTCCCCCGGCGACGCCTTCCCAGGTTTTGCCGGGGCTGATGCGAGGAGCCAGCCGGCGTCGCCCCCACAGCCGGCCGGCCGCGTAGGCGCCACTGTCGGCCACCCAGATCAGAACCAGCATAAAGAAAAGCAGGCCCGGCCCGTCAACCATGCCGCGGATTGCCACCACCGCTTCCCATGCCGGTATCAGCGTCAGCAAGCCACACAGGCTGATCAGCCACGAAGAAATACCGCTGATATGCGCTTCCGCGTGACCCAGGCCATAGGCGGTAACGCCGACGGTCACCAGCAGCCACCATGCAGCCCCGACTACAATCACGGCGCCGGCAAAATTGGGAATCCGCAGGGTAAGGCCGCAGGCAAGCAGCAGCGCCCCCACCAACAGCAAATAGGTCCACTTACCTGGCGTGGCGGCGTAACCGGCGAACGCCGTCCACTCCCAGGCGCCGGCCAGCACAATAATCCCCAACACCGCGCCGACAACGCCGCGAGGCGCGAACAGCACCAGCGCGACGACGATCGGAATCGCGACCAGCGCCGTCAATAAGCGCTGTTTGAGCATCGTTCGGCAGTTGGGCGAGTAGTGATATTCAGACTTCCAGCAGTTCGGCTTCCTTGTTGGCAAGAATCTTGTCAACTTCGCCAACAAACTGGTCGGTCAGCTTCTGAATCAGCTCCTGACCGCGCCGCTCTTCGTCTTCGCTGATGTCCTTGTCCTTGAGCAGCGACTTCAGATCAGCCAGCGCATCGCGACGAATATTACGGATCGCGACGCGTGCACCTTCGGCCTCGCCGCGTACCACGCGCACGAGATCCCGCCGGCGCTCCTCGGTCAACGGCGGCAGCGGCACCCGGATCACGTTGCCCGCGGTCGCCGGATTGAGGCCCAGGTCGGCCGTCATGATCGCTTTTTCAACCGCCGGCACCAGGTTTTTTTCCCATGGCGTGACGGTGAGCGTGCGCGAATCGGCGACGGCGATGTTGGCGACCTGGTTGATCGGCACATCGCTGCCGTAGTACGGCACCATGACATGGTCCAGCAGACTGGTGTGCGCGCGCCCGGTACGGACCTTCGCCAGGTCGTCCTTGTATGACGCGATCGATTTCGCCATCCGGTCGCCGGCGTCTTTCTTGATGTCCTCAATCATTATTAAGCTCCATTGTCGACCTTCGTGCCGATGTCATCGTCGCCGCGCATGATCCTCAACAGGTCGCCCGGCCGGTTCAGATCGAAGACCCGAAGCGGCAGGTTGTGGTCGCGGCACATTACGATGGCAGTGGCGTCCATGACAGCCAGCTTGTCCGTCAGCACCCGGTCGAACGTCAGGCGTTCGTAGCGCACCGCATCGGGGGTCGTTTTCGGATCGGCCGAATAAACGCCATCGACCTTGGTCGCCTTGAGCAGCAGCTCGGCGTTGATCTCGATGGCACGCAGCGCGGCAGCGGTATCGGTGGTAAAAAACGGATTGCCGGTGCCGGCGGCGAAAATCACCACCCGACCCTTTTCGAGGTGGCGCACCGCCCGGCGGCGAATATAGTCTTCGCAAACCTCGTTGATGCGCACCGCCGACATCACGCGGGCATGCACCCCGGCACGCTCCAGCGCGTCCTGCATGGCAAGCGCGTTCATCACCGTCGCCAGCATGCCCATGTGATCGGCCGTCACCCGATCGATTCCGGAGCCGGCGAGACCGGCGCCGCGAAAGATATTGCCGCCGCCGATAACGACGCCGACCTCGATGCCGAGGTCGGCGACATCGCGGATTTCCGCGGCAATGCGCTGGATCATGTCCGGGTCGATGCCGTAGTCGGCCGACCCCAGCAACGCCTCACCGCTCAGCTTGAGCAGAATCCGTTGATAGTTGGTTTGTGAGCCAGCAACGGATTCGCTCGCCATTTCAGCTTCCTTTTACTTGTGCCATGACTTCGTCGGCGAAATTCTCGGTCTTCTTTTCGATGCCTTCGCCGACTTCGAAGCGCACGAATTCGAGCACCTTGGCCCTGGACTCAGCCAGCAGCTTGCCGACGTTCTTGTCCGGGTCCTTGACGAACGGCTGGCCGACCAGCGCGATTTCGTTCAGATACTTGGCCATGCGGCCCTCGACCATCTTCTCGATGATGTTCGCGGGCTTGCCGCTCTCCGCCGCCTGCGCGGTGACGATTTCACGTTCCTTGGCGACAACCTCGGCCGGCACATCTTCCGGCGCCACACACACCGGCCGGCTCGCCGCGACGTGCATGGCGATATCACGCGCCAGCTCCTCGTCGCCGCCTTCGAGCGCCACCACGACGCCGATCCGGCTGCCGTGCAGGTAGTGTGCGATCGTCGACTGCGGACGGTCGATCATCTGCATGCGACGAATGGCGATGTTCTCGCCCAGCTTCGCCACCAGGCCACGGCGCACTGCGTCCACGCTGTCGTCACCGCGCAGCGGCAGCTCCAGCGCCGCGCCGAGATCAGACGGCTTGCTCTTCAGCGCCAGTTCGGTGAACTCACGGGCGAACGCCTGGAAATCGTCGCCGCCGGCGACAAAGTCCGTCTCGCAGTTGACTTCAACGATGGCGGCATGGCCCTCGCCGTCTTCGGCAATACTGATGACGCCTTCGGCGGCAACCCGGCCGGCCTTCTTGTCAGCCTTGGCCAATCCGCTCTTGCGCATCTCCTCGACTGCCGCCTCGATATCGCCGTTGGTCGCCACCAGCGCCTTCTTGCATTCCATCATCCCGGCGCCTGTACGCTCCCTGAGCGTCTTGACGAGACTGGCGGAAATATTAGACATCTTGACTCCTGATATTCGGGTTACTGCTCGGCGCTGCCTGCGCCCTCTTCCTGCTTGGTATCGGCGTCCGGCGCCTTGCGCGCGGCCTTGGTGGTGCCGGCCTTGGTCTTTGCCGTCGAACCGCCTTCGGCCTCGGCCGCGGCATCTTCTACTGCCGCCGCGCTCTCGGCGACCACCTCGGTCGCCGGCGCCTCAGCCTCAGCCTCAGCCTGTGATTTTTCAGCCTCTGCCGATTCGGCCTTTGCTTCAGCCTTCTTCGTTGCCCGCTTCTTCGCCGGCTTGGCGGCCGCTTTGCGCGGCGCCGCCTTGCGGGCGCTGCGCGGCTTCGGGTTGCCTTCTTCGTCGAGTTCGACGAATTCGTCTTCCTCGCCGCCACTCACCTGCGGCATCATGTCGCGGCCCTTCAGCACCGCGTCGGCGACGCCGGCGGCATACAGCTGAATGGCGCGAATCGCGTCATCGTTGCCCGGAATCACGCGGTCGATGCCGTCCGGGGAGTTGTTGGTGTCGACAACCGCGACAATCGGAATCCCAAGCTTGGTCGCCTCGCGAATCGCGATCTTCTCGTAACCGACGTCGATCACGAACAGCGCGTCCGGCAGACCGACCATGTCCTTGATGCCGCCCAGGCTGCGTTCCAGCTTGGCCATTTCACGGCGCAGGCCGACAACTTCTTTCTTGACCAGCCGGTCGAATGTGCCATCGGCGGCCATCGTCTCGAGTTCGGCGAGGCGCTTGATCGACTGGCGCACGGTCTTGTAGTTGGTCAGCATGCCGCCGAGCCAGCGGTGATTGACGTACGGCATGCCGCAACGCTCGGCTTCCTTGACGATCGTGTCGCCCGCGGCGCGCTTGGTGCCGACGAACAGGATCGTGCCGCCGTCAGCGACAAGGCGCGAGACATAATTCATCGCCTCGTTATACGCCGGCAGCGTCTTCTCGAGGTTGATGATGTGGATTTTGCTGCGATGACCGAAGATATAGGGGGCCATCTTCGGGTTCCAGAAACGGGTCTGGTGGCCGAAATGCACGCCGCATTCCAGCATCTGGCGCATGGATACGCTCATGAGTATGCTCCTGTCGGGTTGAGCCTCCATACGTCCCATACCGCAACTTCGCTCAAGGCGAAGCACCCAGCGGCACGTGCCGACGTATGTGTGGGTTTAAAGGCCGGCGGCGAATCCGCTGCCGGTTTGCTAAAAAAGAGCGCGCTTTATACCATAGCTCGGCTCAGTTCTCAATTTTTTGCGCCTATCAACGCCCCGGAAGGATCCTCATGTCCGTAACGATCAAGACGCCTGAAGAACAGGAAAAAATGCGCGTAGCCGGCCGCCTTGCGGCGGAATTGCTGGAAATGATCGAGCCGCATATCCAGCCGGGCGTGACCACCGACGAAATCAATACGATCATCCACGAGCACATCGTCAATGTGCAGCAGGCGACGCCCGCCCCGCTCAATTACCGCGGCTTCCCGAAGTCGGTCTGCACCTCGGTCAACCACGTCGTCTGCCACGGCATTCCGAACGACAAGCCGCTCAGGGACGGCGACATCATCAACATCGACGTCACCGTCATCAAGGACGGCTGGCATGGCGACACCAGCAAGATGTATTACGTCGGCGAGCCATCTATCAAGGCGCGCCGGGTGGTGGACATCGCGCACGACGCGATGAAACTCGGCATCGACATGGTCAAGCCGGGCGTGCGGCTCGGCGACATCGGCCACGCGATCCAGCGCCACGTCGAGGGACTGGGCTGCTCGGTCGTGCGCGAATACTGCGGCCACGGCATCGGCCAGATCTTCCACGAAGACCCGCAGGTGCTGCATTACGGCGCGCCCGGCACGGGCATGGAACTGCAGACCGGCATGACCTTCACGATCGA
>DASSNT010000100.1:0-3705 GCA_035701285.1 Gammaproteobacteria bacterium
GCCGCGCCGAGTTGCGCGGGCGTCGGCTGCCCGCCGGTGAGGACGCCGTCGAACGGCATCCGGGCGTTGGGGATTTCGATTCTGGCCGCATCCATGGGCGTCACTCCTTGTGTAGCGTTCTACATCTAACCCTCTCCCTCAGGGAGAGGGTAGGGTGAGGGGATATGATCAACTTTCCCTCATCCCAACCTTCTCCCTGAGGGAGAAGGAGTTGCGTTTCAATCGGCGGTGTCGCCCGCTCCGGCAAAGCGCAGCACCGTAGCCTGAATATCATTGTGCAGGTTTTGCGCAACCTGATCCAACAGGCGCTGCTTCGCCAGCGCCGGGTCCGTGGCGGAGACTTTCAGCGGCCAGCGCTGGATGCCGTGGGCGCGGCCCGCGCTATCACCGGCGCCATCGAGCGCGACCGACAGTGTGCCGGTAATCCAGTACCAGCCGTTGCGCGGCGGCAGGGGGCTGTAGTCGAGTGCGGCGGTCATCGTATAGGGCGCGCCGGTCTCGACCGTGAAGCCGGCGTCGGCGAGTGCGCCTGCCAACAGCTTGCGCATGGCGGCGGCATCCTTGCCCTCGACAGCCGGCGTGATCGTCAGGCGCGCCAGCAGTTCGGCACGATCGGCCTGCAACTGGCCGAGGTTCCACTGCGGCGCGATGCCGCGGCCGGTAATGTCGACGACACGCAGTTCATTTTGCAGCGCAGCGCGTTCGGCCTGCGCGTTTACCGCGTGATCGGCCGCCGCAATTTTGGCGATCAGCTCGTCGTTCCCGCGCGCCTGCGCGACCCAGGCGTGCGTGGCCGCGTCGAGTTGGGCAATCCGTTCGCGCAGCGCGGCGGCCGCCTGCGAGCGCGACAGCGCGGCCAGTGCATAGTAGACGCGCGTGGCCGGATCCTGCCAGGTGTCGACGACACGTACGCCGCGCAGCAGCGCATCAGTCTGTGTCGAAATGTAGCGATTGACATCTAGCGTGTTGGCGGCCGGCGCCGCGCCGCTTTGTGAATACGAGGCGGTATCTTCGCTGTGCTCACTGATCTTGACCGAAAAGGTTTTGGCCAGGTCGGCGCGCGCGCGGTCGCGCGCCACGGCGCGCGTATCGGCTTCTCCGCGCCCGGTCAGGTACCGCGAGGCGGGAAATTTCGCGCTGGGCCCGTTGACCCAGGCAGGCTGGGCGTCCGGCCTTGGGGCGTGGCTGCAAGCGCCGATCAGCATGGCCAGCAGTAATGGCAGCGGCAGAGTAATCAGGTGTCCGGTTCTCATCATGGCGCCCTCTCAATAGCCGATGGCGTGCCAGGTGGCAAATGTAATCCGCCCCGGCTCAATCGTCACGTCCTCGAACAGCTTCGTTTCCACGATGCGGCCCGCGCCATCGCGCAGCGACACCGTCATATCATACTGGCCCGGCGCAAGTCGCAGGCGCGCGGTCTGAATGTTGTCCGGCAGCGTGTTCCACAGGCGCGTATCGGCGCGGTCGATCACGGCTCCGATCAGGCTCACCAGCGCGCCCAGGCCTTGCTGTTTGTCGTCGGCCTTGTGCGCCACGGCGCCGCGGGCGACATTGCGGGCAATTTCAGCGGCAACCAGACCGGCGCGATTGGCGTCCAACTCGGCCCTGGCCCTGGCGGCGACGTCTTCCACCGTGCCGGTGGTTGTCGACTTGCCGCCAATCGTGACCGTGGCCGTGGTGGCCACGGACGGCCGGCGGTGCAGCGCCGGCAGCGAAATGCTGTAAAAGCGGCCGTGGCGCGGGTCCTGCACCATTTGCGTGACGGCGATTTTCTTCGGCGCAAGGCCGTCGCTGAGCAAGAAAACGAGTTGCCCCTCCGGGGCCTGTGCGCGCGGCACGACCGGTGGCCATTCGTTGATGCCGAAGCGCTGGCGCCAGGTCGCCAGCTCCTTGTCCAGCCCCAGGTAATCCGCGAACCGGCACAAGCTGACAGCCAGGTCCGGCGGCAACGGCCGGTTCGCCGCGGTGTAGGCTTCGTAGGCTTTGCGATAGGCAATCATCGCGTCGCTCCACGCGCCGGCATCTTCATAGATGAGTCCGGCGAAGTAGCGGGCAAAGGCATCGACGCCACCGGGCGCCGCGTCCGTCGCCGGGTACAGCCGGCGAAGCAGCACGTCGATCTGGCGGGCTTCGACGCGGGCGGCTTCCGCGTCGCCCGATTGCAGGTAGTTCAGGGTCTGGTAAACGTGCAGCAACAGCCGTTCGTACAGCGGCGGGGTATAGCTGCGCAGGTTTTCGCTCAGCGTCAGGGCCGCGGCCGTTTCGGTCACGCTGGTCGCTTCCAGGAAGTGCAGCAGCGGCTTGGTTTGCTCGAAGGCGCGAATGCTGCCGGCATAGTCGCCCCGCATGCGCAGGATCATCGCCTTGTCGAGCAGGTACAGCGCCTGGTCGCGCCCGTCCGCCAGCGGTTCGAGCGCCGCCAGCGCCGCGACGGGGTCATGCGCGGCCAGTGCCTGGTTCATGTGGCGCAGACTGCCGACATAGCTCGCGCAGCCCGTCAGTATCAGTATCGAGCCGGCAGCCAGTGACGCCCGGATCCAATTCCGCATTGAGCGGAATCAGAGCCGGACGCTGCCATGCTCGACCGTCTTTTTAATCTTCTTCTGGCCCACCCACGCGATCACGTTGTTACTCATATTGATGAGCCGCAGGTTGACCTGGTAGTACTTCACCGCCATGTCGCCCGCCGCGTCGATGATGGTGTCGATCGTGCCCTGCATCATGAAATCGGCGCCGGTTTCCTGGCCCATCGGGTTGCGCGTGTCGGCGCTCGAGTTCAGGTCCTGATCCTTGCGCTCGCCGCGCACCGCGCCGCGCTGGTCGGCGGACGCGACGAACCGGACTTCGCCGGAGTTGATCAGCGCACGCTGCATGTCGTTAATGAACGTACCGACGCTGATGTGTTCGGAGCTGACGTTCTTCACTTCCCCGACAATCACCACCGGTTGCTCGCCGCCATGGGCGTTCTCGTACACGTCCAGCCACCGGTCGTTCAGCATCTGGCCGATCATCTGCTCGGCGGTCAGCCGCGAGTCGGTGTCGTTCCAGTAGCCGGAAACGTCCGTCACCTGTTCGGGCGAAATGCGGTGCACTTCCGGCATGTTCGAACAGCCGGCAAGCAGGGCAGCCGCGGCGATCGCGGCACAGGGCAGGTAACCAAAGCGATTCATCAGCTCGCGCCTCCCGTCATACCGTCAAAAAGATTGTCGGCATGTGATTGAAAATAGGCCTTGAAGCCGGCATTCATCTCGTTCGAGTTCGCGACCATCGACTTGACTTGTTTCAGGTCCAGCTCGGCGAGGCTCCAGAGGCTACCGTTTTTCGGATTGCGCCAGTGCGCGATGATTCGCGCGCCGCTGACGTTCTGGCGCGTAAAGTTCTCGATTTCGCGCGACACCGAAGCGTCATTCTGCCGCTCCGCGTCCAGCCCGGCAGACGCCGCATAATCCTGCGACACCACGTGCATGAATGATGACAATACGCGCGCGACTTCCGCGCGGGCGCGCTCATCCGCTGTCGACATCTGCAGCGACAGATCGTTCATCGTCGGGGCCGAGCCGATACCGTGAATCAGCCGGCCGCTGTGATTGTCCAGCGCCTGCCCGCCTTTATTCACCCAGTCGGGCGCGTCATTGATCCCCAGGTCGCTGGGCACGGACGTGCTGCTGGCGCAGGCGGCCAGTACAAGCGCCGCGGCGCCCAGCG
>DASSNT010000101.1:0-10383 GCA_035701285.1 Gammaproteobacteria bacterium
ATAATGCTCATCCAACATCGCTATCCGGGGAAAGTGTCGACCTCGTTGCTGCAGTCAGGAGATCACAATATGGCTTGTAGTTAGGAGATCTACATGAACCGATGGCTTGTTATGGGTCTGACCGCTGCTTATGCTGGCGTATCGGCCCAGGCGGCATTTGCTGCCAATCCCACCCGGTCAGGTCCGGCGCCCAGCATGGCGGCGGTCAAACCGTTGCTTCAACCACACAATTACGACGCCAGCCTGGCGGCTCCACGCACCGCCTCGTCACAGGCAGGCCCATCCCCCCGGCTGTCGAAGCCGGAATCTATCGCCGGCGGCGTGCATTATCAGCGGCTGCGTCCGGCAGCCATCCTTGGCGATCATTACGACAAAGCGCTGGACAAGTCCACCTTTATCTGGGCGGATGAAACGGGAGCGCATGACTTGAATTTTGGCGTGTATCGTCGGGGCGCAGGCGCGCCGACATACGCAAAAGCCTACCTCCGGGAATATGCCAGCCGCCTCGGGATCAAGCCGGCAATGGCGAATCACGCGCAGCTGGTCTTCGTGCATGATGACGGCAACGGGCCGGTGATCGTTCGCTATCAGCAGGTGGTTGATGGCTACGACGTCATGGGCCGCCAGCTCAACGTCATCATGGATCAGGATCTGAATCTGGTCGGCATTTCCGGCTATTTTGCCAGTGCAGGCAAGGCGGCGTTGAAAGCCGACAGGCCGTTCAACGGTGGGCCGCAGGCGGCCATGAATGCCGCTTTCAAGGACCTGCATCTGCCGGCTTCGGCCTACAACCTGCACCGCACGTCGAGCCATAAAGGCGGTTTTGCGCATTACGCGCCGCAGCCGGGTTCACAACGCGCCGTCGCAGTGAGGCTCACGGCGCCCGTAGGCGCCAAGAAAGTTCTTTTTCCCGTGAATGGCGAACTGGTACCGGCCTGGCTGATGACTGTGCAGGCTGGTCGCGCCGACAGCGCCGATAGCATTGGTTATGCGTACGTCGCCAGCGCTGACGGCAGCCGGGTGCTGTACCGCAAGAACCTCATCGACCATGCCGCTTACACGTATCGCGTGTTTGCCGATCCGGCGACGCAGAAACCCGACGACAGCCCGTTCGGTAACGACCGGGTGCCATACGCCGGATCTTTCCCAGAGACGTTCGGCACCGGCTCGCTGGTCGATGTCACTGCGACGCAGGGCATTACCGATCCGTGGCTGCCGATTGCCGCAGCCGGATTCCCAACCGACAAGACGACCGGTAACAACGTCTGGGCTTACCTCGACATCGCCGGCAATGACGGGCAGGACGATCCGGCCGATATTTCGGCGACCACCACATCGCCGAATACGTTCGATTACGCGTTCGATTTCACTGTATCGCCAACGCAGGGGACGAATCCGCAGGGGGCGATCGTCAACCTGTTTTACATTGACAACTGGCTGCACGATGCCTGGTATAACGCCGGCTTTACCGAGGCAACCGGCAACGCGCAGTACCTGAACTATGGCCGCGGCGGCATGGAAGGCGATCCGATCCTGGCGGAAGCCCAGGACTTTTCCGGACGCAACAACGCAAACATGTTTACGCCGCCGGACGGCTTTTCGCCGCGTCAGCAGATGTACCTTTGGACCGGGCCGGTCGAGTCGAAAACGGTCGATACCAGCTCTGCCAGCGGCGCGAGCTTCGTATTCGATCCGGCTTTTCCGGCATCTTTCGGTCCGAAAGACTACGATGTCACCGGCGAACTCGTCATCTACAACGACGGCGTTGGCAGCGGGTCGGCGGTGTTCGACGCATGCGAGCCGACGAGCCAGGATTTGACCGGCAAAATTGCGCTTATCGCCGACATCTTCACCTGCCGGTTCGATCTCAAGGTCTCGAATGCCGAAGCCGCGGGCGCAATCGGGGCCATTATCGTCTGGAACGACGGGCCTGATACCGATAACGCCTTCCACATGGGCGGCGACAATATCGTCTCGATTCCGTCGCTCGGCGTTTCGGATCAGGACGCCAACCCGGTTATCGACGCCATCAACGGTGGCGATCCCGTGACCATGCACATGGCGCTGGCGACCGCCCCCGATCGCGACGGGTCGGTGGACACGCAGGTTGTCGCTCACGAGTTCTTCCACTATGTCAGCAACCGCTTGGTAGGCAACAGCTTCGGCTTGTCCAACCAGCAGGGCGGCGGCATGGGTGAAGGCTGGAGTGACATGGCCTCGTTGCTGCTGTCCGCGCGTCCTGACGACCTGGCCAATAATCCGGACGGACGTTATTCCGCAGCCGGTTATGTGGCCGGTGACTTCTTTGTCGGCCTCCGCGCCTTCCCGTACAGCACGGATATGACGGCCAATCCATTGACGTTCAAAGCCATTACGTCTAATCCGGAAGTGCATTTCGTCGGCACGGTCTGGGCGACGATGTTGTGGGAAGCCTATGTCGGGCTTTACAAGCACTATGCTGCGGTCGATCCCGCTACTGCGTACGTGACCGCCAAAACGAAGATGATGAATTACATCATCGAAGGGCTGATGGCCACGCCCAACGCGCCGACCATGGTGGAAGCCAGGGATGCCATTCTAGCTGTCGCCAAGGCAACTAACAGCGCCGATTACGATGTATTCGTGACAGCGTTCGCCAAGCGCGGCATGGGTTTCGGTGCCATTGCGCCGCCGCGTGACAGCACCAGCCTGACCGGCGTGCAGGAGAGCTACGAGACTGATCTCAAGGCTTTCGTTGTCCAGGACGGGGTGCTGGATGTGAACGCCGAAGGTGTTTGCGATGCTGATTACTCCCTCGACCCGGGAGAAACCGGTGAAGTTCGGTTGACGCTCAAGAACATCGGCAGTGCCGACCTGACTGGCGTCACCGCCCAGCTGCATTCCGACTCGAATGTCACTTTCGCCAATGACGGGGTGGTTACGTTTGAGCCGGATACGCTGGAGATGTTCGGGGGCACTGTGTCGGCAACGACGACTGCCACCGTCAACAGCGCCGATCAAACCAGCCAGCCGATGGCTATCACCGTCAGCTTCCCGGACGTAGGCCATGGCCGGAAAGACGTTCTGGAACCCGGTTCGATCCAGTTCCAGTTCCTCAGCAACCAGGATTTCGCACCCGGTGAATTCACTGACGATGTGGAAAATCGGTTTGCCAGCCTGTTTGACTGGACGCGCATGTTGACGGGCGACGGTGCTGGATGGAGCGTCGATTCGCAGTTCAGTGCCGCTCTGGGTCTGCCGGCGGACAATCACTACTGGTACGGCCCTGACAATGGGTCGCCGACGGACATCGCGCTGGTGACGCCGCCGATTAAGGTCGGGTACGGGCCGTTCAGCGTCAGCTTCTATCACTACTATCAGTTTGAAAGCAGTGATCAGAACTACGACGGCGGCGTGGTGGAAATCACCACCGACGGCGGCAAGCACTGGACCGACGTGACCAGGTTCGGCCGCTTCGAGTTCGGGTATAACGGCACGATCGCGGCCGGCAATCCGTACCTTGGCGGTCGTCCCGGATTCGTCAACTTTGGCGGAACCGTCTACGACGGCGCCCCTGAAACCATCCGGTTCGGCGGACGCCTTGGCGGGAAGACCATCCAGTTGCGCTTCCGCGTCGGCAGCGATGCGTTTGTTGGTGAAGTCGGCTGGATCATCGACGACGTCACCGTGAAAGGCGCTATCGCGCCGATGTTCAGCGTCGTGGTCCCCGAAGATGCCTACTGCGGCGTCCAGAATGGCGACGGCGCAGCCGATCATCACGGACGGGGACCGCACTGATCGACACATAAAGCTGAACGTCTACCTTTTACGGGCCGCATTCGCGGCCCGTTTTTTATCCCCCGGTATAATGCCGGCATGAGCCAATCGACAGTTGCTCAATTTGATTCCAAGCGATTCCTGAAGAGCCTCACCAGCGCGCCCGGTGTATATCGGATGCTGGACGGGGAGGGGACGCTGATCTATGTCGGCAAGGCGTCAAACCTGCGCAACCGCGTGGGCAGCTATTTCCGTACTGGTCTGCCGCCCAAAACGCAGGCAATGATGAACCAGATGCGGTCTGTCGAGGTCACGGTCACGCATACTGAGACCGAAGCGCTGCTGCTGGAAAACAACCTTATCAAGCGCTACCGGCCGCGCTATAACGTTCTGTTGCGCGACGACAAAAGTTACCCCTACATCCGGCTCGAAGAGGGGCATGCCTTCCCCCGGCTCAGCTTCTATCGAGGCCGGCGGCGGGAAAGCGGGCGCTTCTTCGGCCCGTACCCGAGTGCTGGCGCGGTGCGCGAGACGCTGCATCACCTGCAGAAGCTGTTTCTGCTGCGCCAGTGCAACGACACGTTTTTCAAGAACCGCAGCCGCCCGTGCCTCCAGTACCAGATCGGCCGCTGTTCCGCGCCTTGTGTGGGCTATATCGATGAGACGGACTACCGGCGTGACGTCGAAAACGCCGTGCTGTTTCTGGAAGGCCGCAACCGCGAAGTGATCGACCGGCTCGTCAAGCGCATGGAGGTGGCGTCGCAGGCGCTGGATTTCGAGCAGGCGGCCCGGTTGCGCGATCAGATTGCGCGGCTGCAGCAGGCGCAGGAACGCCAGTATGTCAGTACGGCGCGTGGCGGCGGCGATGCGGACATTATCGCTGCCGGCGCACGCGGCAGGCTGGGGTGCGTGATATTGGTTGCGGTTCGCGGCGGCCGCAACCTCGGCAGCAAGACGTTTTTCCCGCGCACCCATGGCGAGGTCGAGCCGGCGGAAGTGCTGCAGGCGTTTCTGCCCCAGTACTACCTGGGTCGCGACGCGCCGCACCGGATTATCTGCAACCTGCCGGTGGCCGAGCGCGAAGTGCTGGAAGCGACGCTGACGGAGCAGACCAGCCACCGCGTCACGATCAGCCACCAGGTCCGCGGCGAACGACGCCGCTGGCTTGAGATGGCGGAAACGAATCTCGAGCAGGCTCTGGCGACGCGGCTCGCCATTGACGCCGACATGGCCGCGCGGCTCGAACAGCTCCAGGAGGCGCTGGAACTCGATGTGCTGCCAGCGCGCCTGGAATGTTTCGACATCAGCCACACCGGCGGCGAGTCGACGGTGGCTTCCTGCGTGGTTTTTGACAGCCGTGGTCCGCTCAAATCCGATTACCGGCGCTACAACATCGAGGGCGTGGCGGCCGGCGACGACTACGGCGCAATTCATCAGGCGGTGCGCCGCCGCTATCAGCGCATCAAGAAGGGAGAGGCGCCGCTGCCCGATGTGCTGTTTATCGACGGCGGCCGCGGCCAGCTTGCCGAAGCGGTAAGCGTAATGGAGGAATTGCAGATCGAAGGCGTGCAACTCGTCGGCGTGTCCAAGGGGCCGACGCGGAAGCCGGGCCTGGAAAAGCTGTGGTTGCCGGGCCGGGAGCGGCCCCTTATACTCCCGGCGGAGTCATTGGCGCTGCACCTGATCCAGCGGATCCGCGACGAGGCGCACCGGTTTGCGATCGTCGGCCACCGCCAGAGACGCGCGAAGAAGCGGACCGAATCGGTGCTCGAGGAGATTCCAGGGCTCGGACCGAAGCGGCGCCAGCAGCTGTTAAAGCAATTCGGCGGTCTGCAGGGGATACGTCGGGCGGGAGTGGAAGATCTTCGCCGCGTCCCCGGCATCAGCCAGGCGCTGGCGCAACGCATCTACGACGGCTTTCATTTATAACGCTAATGATTTTGAACGCCCCCAATATACTAACGCTGTTTCGGATCGGGCTGATTCCGGTATTCGTCGTTATCTTTTTCCTCCCGTTTCCGTGGTCGGCCCCTGCCAGCGCCGGCATTTTTGCGCTCGCGGCAGTGACGGACTGGTTCGACGGCTACCTGGCACGTCGGCTGAAGCAAAGCTCGCCGTTCGGCGCGTTTCTCGATCCTGTCGCCGACAAGCTGATGGTGGCCGTCGCGCTGGTGTTGCTGGTGCTGGCCCATCCTAGCTGGTACGTGGCGATCGCCGCCGCGGTCATCATCGGCCGCGAAATCACGGTTTCCGCGCTCCGCGAGTGGATGGCGGAGATGGGTGCGCGGGCCAGGGTCGCCGTTTCGGCGCTGGGGAAGTTCAAGACCGCTGCGCAGATGGTCGCCATCACGCTGATGCTTTACCGCTGGCCGGTGGCAGGCTTCCCGATTTATACCCTCGGCCTGGCATTGCTGTTCGTCGCCGCGCTGCTGACGCTGTGGTCGATGACCTCATATCTGCGCGCCGCCTGGCCGCAGATGCGGGCTGCCGGGTAGGCTCGGCGCCGCTTCAGAAATCGGGGGTTCCCGTCACGCCCAAACGCGCTACAATACCTGCGTCATTCCCAATGACGTTGTGACATAGTTACCGGTATCACGCAGAGCCACAAGGAGAGTGCGATGAGACTGGCTGGAACCTGCCGTATTTGCGTGCGTACCCGCGCCACCATAATCTTTAGAAGAAGGAGCATAACGACCGGCATCAACGGCATGGGCTGTACGAGAACGGTGAACGGAGTCTGAACAGACGGTGAGATGGTTTTGGCCCAGGTCGAACTGGTGGTTGGCGCTGCTGGTGGTGGCGATCGTGGCGGCGGCCGGCGCAATGGGCGACCTGGCGCCGTTCGACAACAATGTTTATGCGTGGGGCATGCGGTTTTCTGCGTCCCGCGAACCCAGCGATCGCATCCTCGTAGTCAGCGTTGATCCCGCCGTTGCCGCATCTCCAGACAAGCTGAACCAGACGCTGACCGGCGTAACGGAACGGCTGGATGCCGCGGGGGCCGGTGTCATCGGTTTTGTGCTGCCGCCCGATCAGCTGGCGGCCGCCGGCGACTTCGGCAATGCGACCGGCGCTTCACCTCCTGTTGATAGTGCCGGCACCGAGGCGACTTTCCTGGCGAGCATCGCCGCGGCGCACAACGTCGTTCTGGCGGCGACGGTTTCCGGAGTGGCCGATGCCAATTCCGCCTCCGGCGTCGCCGTCGAGCTGCCCGACAGCATCGCGCTGAACAGCCTGCCGCGTTTCAGCGATCCGCCGACAGAGCCCCTGCTGGCGCAGTTTCTCACCACGCGCGCGTTACGCGTTCAGTTGAACGTGCCGCCGGCTCCGCTGGCTTCGGCGGCCGTTGGCGTCGGCGTGCTGACCGACTCGTCCGACCTCACGGGCGCAGAGCCCGCCGTATTGCAAACCGGTGACGCCTACGTGCCTGATTTTGCCGTCGAAGTGGCGGCAAGAGCACTGAATCTCAACAATCTCGACATCACCGGCGGCCAGCGGCGGGCCGTTCAGCTTGGCAGCCGCACGCTGCCGACGGACCAGCGATTGCGGCTGTACCCGTACTTCTACAGCGGCGACCTCGCAGCATTTCCCGTCTATCCAGCCAGTGCGGTCGTCGACGGAACACTGCCGGAGGGAACGTTCCGCAACAAGATCGTGCTGGTCGGCGTCACCGCGAAGGAAGCGGTGACCGGGCAGGCGATGCCGTTGGGTGGCGTGATGACGCCGGTCATTTTCCAGGCGAACGTCATCTCGAGCATCATGAAGGGTTCGCTTTACGCGGTCCCGGCCTGGGGCATCTGGCTGAGCGCCGGCCTGCTGCTGCTGATTGCGCTGTACTTCGTGTTGATCGTCCCGCGCGTCCGCTACCCGACGGCTGTCGCGATCAGCGTGGTGTTCGCGCTGTTGCTGCTCAATGCGGAACTGCTGCTCATCATCGGCGACTCGCTTTGGCTGCCGTTGGCGGCGCCGATCGTCGCGCTGGTGTTCACTCACATCGTGCTTGGCTTCAAGCGGTTCCTCGACTTGCGGGTCGAACGCTTTCAAACCGACCTGTCTGAGACCAACCGCCTGCTCGGCCAGAGCTACCAGGAGCAGGGCCAGCTCGATCTGGCGCTGGAGCGCTACCGGCACTGCCTGCCGTCGGTCAAGCTGGCGGCCGATTACTACGACCTCGGCCTGAGTTACGAAAGCAAACGTCAATTTGCCAAAGCCGCGACCAGTTTTCGCGCAGTGCGCAAGATCGATCCGGAGTACCTGGATATCAATCGACGTTTGAAACGGCTTGAAGATATCGAAAATCGCATGGTGCTCGGCGGTACGGCAACGCAACCGGTTGAGGGGTTGATCATCGATTCGGACGGCCTCAGCAAACCGATGCTTGGGCGCTACTCGATCGAGGAACAGATCGGCCGCGGCTCGATGGGCATCGTCTATCTCGGCAAGGACCCGCGCATCGGCCGCACTGTCGCGATCAAGACGATGACGCTCGCGCGCGACGATGCCGATGTCGACATCGCCGAGATCAGCCGGCGGTTCTTCAGAGAAGCCAAGGCCGCCGGGCGGCTGAGCCACCCGAACATCGTTACTATCTATGACGTCGGCGAAGACCATGGTGTCGCTTACATCGCGATGGACTACCTTTACGGCGAAGATCTCAAAAGCCGTTGCAACAAGGACAACCTGCTGAGCTTCGGCGAAATCATGAAGATCGGCTCACGCGTCGCCGATGCGCTGGATTATGCGCATACCAACCAGGTCGTGCATCGCGACATCAAGCCGGGCAACATTGTCTACGAGACGGAAAGCGGGCGGGTTAAAGTCACCGATTTCGGCGTCGCGTTCCTCGGCGATGCGACTGCGACGCGTTCGGCGCTGGTGCTCGGGAGTCCGTCCTACATGTCGCCGGAACAAGTGCAGGGCAAGCCGCTGGACGGGCGCACCGACATCTTTTCGCTGGGCGTGACGCTGTTTCAGCTCGCGACGGGGCAACTGCCGTTCAACGGCCAGCCGATTGCGACGATGATGTACCGGATCGCAACCGAGCCGCACCCGAGCGTACAGTCGGTGCGCGACGAT
Source organism: Gammaproteobacteria bacterium (assembly GCA_035701285.1). Taxonomy (GTDB): domain Bacteria; phylum Pseudomonadota; class Gammaproteobacteria; order Natronospirales; family DASSBR01; genus DASSBR01. The sequence goes on from DASSNT010000101.1 coordinate 8,833, forward strand.
GTGCCGACCTGCCTGGCGAGGATCATCGACAAGGCCCTGCAGAAGAAGCCCGAAGACCGTTACCAGACGGGCGCCGCGATGGCGCGCGAACTTAGGCTGTGTCTCAGCAGCTGGCGGAAAACCACGGCCGTTCGGACCGTCGAAGCTGAAAATAGAGCGTCCTGAGCAATCTCAGGCCTGGGCATGCTGGGCGAGAGCCCACTCGACGTGCTCGCGCACCAGCGCCGACGGATGACTCCGGCGTGCTTCGAGAGCTGCGATAACACCGGGTTCGGAAGGCGCATTCCCCAGCGCCACCGCGCAATTGCGTAACCAGCCTTCGTAGCCGACGCGGCGGATTGCGCTGCCTTCGGTTTTCTTCAGGAACGTGGTCTCGTCCCAGCCGAACAGCTCCACCAGCAGCGCGTTGTCCAGGCCGTGGCGCGGCGTGAAATCGGCTTCGGCAGTCGGACGGGCGAACTTGTTCCACGGGCAAACGAGCTGGCAATCGTCACAGCCGTAGATGCGGTTGCCGATCGCCTTGCGGAATTCTTCCGGGATCGACTCGCGATTCTCGATGGTCAGGTATGAGATGCAGCGCCGCGCGTCGAGCTGATACGGCCCGGTAATGGCCCGGGTGGGACAGACGTCGATGCAGGCCTGGCAGGAGCCGCAATGACTGGCGACCGGCTCGTCCGCCGGCAGCGGCAGATCGGTATAAATTTCGCCGAGGAAAAACCAGGAACCGGCGCGCTTGTTGATCAGGTTGGTGTGCTTGCCGATCCAGCCGAGCCCGGCGTTGCGCGCCAGCGCCCGTTCCAGCACCGGCGCGCTGTCGGTGAAGACGCGGTAGCCGAGTTCGTCCGCTTCTCGTGCAATGAAATCGGCCAGCCGTTGCAGACGCCTGCGCAGCACCTTGTGATAATCGCGCCCCAGCGCGTAACGGGAAATGTACGCGCGGCGGCTGTCGCCGAGCACCTTTTCTGCCGTTTCAGCATTCGGCCAGTAATCCATGCGCGCAGAGATGACGCGCAGCGTGCCCGGCACCAGTTCGGCGGGACGGCTGCGGCGGCGTCCATGCCGGGCCATGTAGTGCATGTCGCCGTGGCGCTGGTCGCGCAACCACGCAATCAGCCGCGCTTCGTCGGCTTCGAGATCAATGCCGGAGATACCGGTTTGCTGAAAGCCGAGGCGGCGGCCTTCGGTCCTGATTTGCTCGGCCAGGTTGTGCACCTGGCTATTTTATCAGGCGCCGGTTTTCCTGATCGAGCAGGGGCGGCGGTCGTCGCCGACGTGTACGTAGGTTATCTGTGCCGTCGCTACTCTACGGCTGCTCTGCGCTTCGCCTGTCTGGCTGGCAAAGACGGTCACATCAACGGTCAGCGACGTATTCCCCACACGGCTGACATTGGCGTAGAAGCTGACAACGTCGCCGACGTACACCGGGTTGAGGAACTGGAACTCGTTGACCGAGACTGTAACAACGCGCCCGCCGGCGCGCCGAAAGGCGGGAATGGCCGCGGCCATGTCGGCGTGCGCCATCAGCCAGCCGCCGAAAATATCGCCGAGGCT
>DASSNT010000102.1:0-10876 GCA_035701285.1 Gammaproteobacteria bacterium
CCGGTCTGCACCAGCTCCTGCCGGGTGGTGTCGCGCAGCCAGTCGAAGCCGACAGTGAGGCCGAGGTCCGGCGTCAGGCGCGGCAGGTTGTAGGTGATCTTGCTGCCGACCTTGTTCGAGATGTTGCGCGACTGGTCGAACACTTCCGGGGCTATCGACGGGTCCTGAAAGACGCCGTAGGTGCCGCCGCCGTAGGTCGCGGCGAAGTCCTGGCTGAACACCTGCCAGTCGAGTCGGCCCGGGCCGAGGTCGGTATGGCTGTAATCGAGCGCCAGCGTCGTGACGTCGTTCTCGGCCGGTTCGCCGCGCACCTCGCCCGGCACCGACGTCGCCGGCAGGCCGATCGACCGGTCGCCGGGCTCGACGACGTAATCGCCGTCGCTGCCGAACTGGAAGCGGTTGAACTCGAACTGCAGGCGCTGTGCGCCGAAACGGTAGCCGAGCTTGGCGAACGCGTCGAAGCTGCGGCCGTCCATCGTGTCGCCCTGTGCGTTGTCGACCGCGATCGGCCGGTCCTCGGCGTCGTAGAACAGCCCGGTCTTCATGCCGCTCACGCCCACCAGGTAATAGAAGTCGTCGAGGCTGCCGGCCTGTTGCAAGTGCAGGCGCGTGCCGAGGCTGTCGCGCGACAGGTCATCGTTGAGACTCGCCTGCACCGAATAGCGCGTCTCGGTCGGCTGGCCCGCCTCGGCTGTGCGCGTGACGAAGTTGATGATGCCGCCGGTGGCGCCGGTGCCCTGGATGGCGTTGGCACCGTGAATGATCTCGATTCGCTCGATCATCTCCGGGTCGATGGTGTAGCCGTCGCGCGAGCCGTTACGCAGCGGATTGGACTGCGGCACGCCGTCGATCATGAACAACGGCTCGCGGCCGCGCAGCGTCTCGCCGAAGCCGGTCATTTTCTGTCGGCTGGGGCTGTAGCTGGGCAACTCGTTGGCGAGAATGGCCGCGATGTCGCTGCCCAGGGCGAGCTGCTGCTGCAGCTCCTGTCGGGTAATGACAGTGACCGTGTAGGGCAGCGCGGTGGAGGGCTTGTTTACCCGTGCCGCCTGAACCTCGATCGTGCCCAGATTCGGGGCCTCGTCGCCCCAGGCGGTTGTGCAAAAGGCAGCCGCGCACAGCGCCAGCAGCGCATGCTTCATAGTCTCTCTCCGGTTGTGTTTTTGGGTTTGGGTGCTGAGCGGTTTCAGTAGCCGCCCTTCTTACCGACGCCGACGTAGACGAAATCCCAGCTCACGCTGAACGGCTGCCACCATTCGGCGACGCCGGTTTCCGGGTCGGTGTGGCGAAAGAAGCCGGCGTAGGGCGGCGGCAGGATGCGGTAGGTCAGGTGATACTTGCCGGGCCCGTCGAGCTTGACGTTGGCGCCGTAGTGCGGGCCGTCATTGGCCACCATGGCCATGAAGCGGCCGAACGTGCCCCAGTCGCTGCCTTCTTTAGTGATGTGGTAGGTGATCGTCAGGTACGGCACCCAGGCCCCCGGGCTCAGACCCTGCGGATTGTCCCGGTCGGCATGAATGTCGGCCTCGAGGTGCACGTCGGTTGCACCCGCGTCCATGCCCGGCAGCATTGGCGCCATGTGCACCGGCTGCAGGTAAACCGCCGACACGATCAGGCCGTTTTTCAGGATCGGCTCGCCGCCGATGCGGTGCTCGGCCGCGAACAGCGGCGTGGCAAGCAGCAGGCCGAGCACGGCCGCCATCGTGTGAAACAGGCGTTTCTTCATCTTGCTCTCCTTCGGCAGTGAACGATAATCATTTACATCTTCGGGCAAAAAAAGAGGCGCGTCAGACGCCAAAAATGGCTGGCCACCAGGCCAGTCCGATCATCAGGCTGCCGAGCACACATGGTGTGAGCACCGCTACGCGGCGGGCGCCGCGCAGCCCCTGTACGCCGGCAAGTCGATGGCCGAGCCCGATGCTCCAGGCGAGGCTCCCGGCGAACAACAGCGCCTTGATGGCGGCGACTGTCTGCGGGCTCAACCCGGCCAGCTGCAGCGATTGAAACAACTCGCCGCCCAGGCCGATGACGAGCGACACCATGGCCACCGGCATGTACTGGTAGGCCAGCTCGATGAACCGCTGGCGGCGGTTGCCGTCCGCGCCAAGGCGTCCCGCCAGCCGCGCAGACATCGACGTGCAGATCGCGAGCACCGCGGTGAGCGCCCCGGCGCAGGCGAGCATGAAGCCGGTAATCATGAAAAAGTCGAGCCACGTGAAGACTTCGCGCGCTTCGGGGTGGACTGACATCAGCCAGCCGGGGCCGGGCGTGCCGATCCAGTACCAGCCATGCTCGATCGCCCAGACGCCGACCATCTGGCGCAGCGTCTGGTACTGCGGCAGAACCAGCCATAGAAACCCGCCGAGCGAGACGCCGGTGGCGAGAAACAGGAACCAGATTTCGGCCGCATTCGGGTTGTGCTCGCGAATGCGCGCGACTTCTTCGCCCGGGCGGCGGAACAGCATCTTCAGGCCACCGCGCTTCTCGGGATGCACGCACTTAAAGCATTGGATGCAATGGCGCGACTCTTCCTTGCGATTGATGTCGATCATCGTCGGGCAGACGCCCCTGTCCGCATAGGCGTCGCCGCCGGCGCGCTTGCGCTTGGGCCAGAACTGCACCGCGCCAATGCGCGAAAACACGCCCAGCATCAGGCCGATCGGACACATGTGCCGGCACCATGCTCGCTTGTTTTTGCCCTGGCCGTACATCAGCCCGAGCAGAATCGCACCGACGAACGTAAAGCCGAATACTTCCGCGATCGCGAGCGCATAATCGCGCACGCCGACCGTCTGGCCGAGAATCGTGATGAACATGAAACTGACGATCGGCGTGCCACGCCAGCGCACCCAGCGGGGCACCGGGCGTTTCAGGCCGAAGCGGTTGGCCCATTCCGACGCCGCCCCGAGCGGGCAGAGCACCCCGCACCAGCTTCGCCCGGTGAAAATCACCGATACGAAGACCAGCGGAAACCACAGTCCCCAGATCAGGTAATTGGCGAAGCGGGTGAAATTATTGGTGATGGTCGCATCGTCGCCCGGCAGCGGCAGGCACAGCGGAACGAACAGCAGCGCCATGAATCCAATGAACATGCCGATATGAATCCACGCCAACTTGTCCCGGTGGCGCACGACGAACCGCTCCACGGCCCGCGCACGCGGGCCCTGCCGCGGCGACTCGACGCGGACGGGGATTTCGTGCAGACGGCGTGACGCAGTAGACATTAAGATAAATGATAATGATTCGCAATTAGCAGGTCAACGGATTATTGGAAAAGGATTTATGTGCGGCACGTCATGCGCGGATGCGACCGTCGCGTATAGGCTTGATTACAAACGGCGCCAAAGGGTGCGCCGCGGGAAGGAGCCCAACGTCATGAATCAGTGCATCGCTTTATCGGCATTGCCAGGGGAATCGCTCGCCGCGACCAACATCCGCCTTCGCGGGATGAGCGCCGAGGCGCGGGCGGCGTGGGCATTGTCGCAACTGCCGGGCGTGCATGCGCTGTCTTCCAGCTTCGGCATTCAGGCGGCTGTCTCGCTGCACCTGATGACGCGGCTGATGCCGGACATCCCGGTGATTCTGATCGACACCGGCTACCTGTTTCCGGAGACCTACCGGTTCATTGACCAGCTCACGACCCGCCTCAATCTGAATCTGAAGGTCTATCGCCCGCGCCATAGCGCAGCCTGGCAGGAGGCGCGCTACGGCCGGCTGTGGGAGCAAGGCAGGGCGGGGCTGCGGCGCTACAATCGGCTGAACAAAGTCGAGCCGATGCGGCGGGCCCTCGCCGAACTCAAAATTGGCACCTGGTACTCCGGGTTGCGCCGCACGCAGTCAAAAAGCCGCGCGGCGACGCCGTTCGTCGAATTCAGAAACAACCGCTATAAAGTCCACCCCATCGCCGACTGGTCCAGCCGCGACGTCTGGGTCTACCTGAAGCGGCACCGCCTGCCGTATCACCCGCTGTGGGAGCAGGGCTACGTGTCGATAGGCGACGTGCATACCACGCGGCGCTGGGAGCCGGGGATGCGCGAGGAGGATACGCGCTTCTTCGGCATTCAGCGGGAGTGCGGCCTGCACAGCGAGGTGTGAGCGCAGGACTGGCGCTTCAATAGACTCGTTGCCTGCTCGACCTTTCCGCTGAAGTCATTCAGCACGCCGGCGACGATCCCGACGTATTTTCTCGCCTGATCCCAGTCGCGCTGTTCAACAGCTTCGCGAATGCCCGGCATCGTCTTGACGCCATACCCGGTGTAATAGCCGGGGGCATAAATCATGTTGCGGTACCACCCGCGTCGCGGCAGGCCCTCCTTGTCGAGTAACTGGCGCTCGGTTGTGATCAGCAATTCGTTCAGCCGCCCGCGAGCGTCGTCCGACAAATCGTCGCCGCCGGCCCGCAGCGCCGCGTCGTAATCCGCGGCGGCGGCCTTGAGGCGTGCGACGGCCTGGTCGAGCGGCTTGAAATCAAGCGCCGGCACCGGTTTTTTCGGCTGCGGCATCACCTGCTGTTCGGTCGGATCGGCGGCCAGTTTGAACGCGTTCTGCTTGATCAGCGCATTCTTCTTTTTCGTCTTCTCCTGCATGTGGTTATGCAGTTTCTCGATCTCATGCGCGTAGTCGGCGATGTGCTGTGCGAAGCCGGTAAACGCGTACGGCAGAATATCGGCATTGGCAAAACGCAGCACCGCATGGCCGCCGACTTTCGCCAGCGCGACGCCATACTCGAACGTCGGATCGCCGAAGCGCCGATACCAGTCGAACGAGTCGTAGCGCGAGTGGTACTGGGTGCCTTCCCCTTCGCCACCGAAGCCGATGTTCAGCGAAGCGACGCCGTAGTGATCGAGAAAGGCGGTGTAGTCGGAGCCGGAGCCGAGCGCGTAAATCGGCAGCGGCTCGTTCGGGTTGGGCGAAATTTTGTCGGCTGGATTCTGCGGCGGATGTTCCAGTTGCTGCACCAGCCGATGCGCTCGCGCGCGTTCAATAACGCTGGCATCCGTTTCCGGATCGTCGATGCCGCGGCCGACCTCGTTGATGAACCGTTGCAGCGAACCGGATCCGCCGGCGTACAAAAAGCCGCGCCCGTTGCTGTCCGAGTTGATATACACGACGCCGCCGTCGCGCAGTTGGTCGCCATGGTCTTCCGCCCATTCGGTCGAGCCCAGCAGGCCCGGCTCCTCGCCATCCCAGCTCATGTAAACGATGGTGCGTTTCGGCCGCCAGCCGGACTGCAGCAGCGTACCGAGCGCCTTGGCTTCGGCGAGCATCGCTGCATTGCCGCTCAACGGATCGTCGGCGCCGAACACCCAGGCATCGTGATGGTTGCCGCGCATCACCCACTGATCGGGATATTGACTGCCCGGGATTTTGGCGACGACGTCGTAAGCCGGCACCTGCTCCCAGTTGAACGCGAGCTTCAGATGCACCTTCGCCGGGCCGGGACCGAAGTGGTAGGTCATCGGCAGCGCGCCCTGCCAGGGCTCCGGCACCGCATCGCCGCCCAGTGCGCGCAGCAGCGGCAGCGCGTCGGCATAGGAAATCGGCAGCACCGGAATCTTCTTGATGGCCGGCGCCTCGTCGCGGCTGAGCCGTTTAGCACCGGCTACGGACGCGTAGCCGGGCGTCAGCGGATCGCCGGAATAAAGCGTCATGTTGGCGACTGAGCCGCGCTGCACGCCCCAGCGATTGCGCCAGCCGCCGTCGGGATAGACGTCGCCGCGGCGATAGCCGTCATCGCCGGGATCGGAGTACATGATGCAGCCGATGGCGCCGTGCTGGTAGGCGAGCTTGGGCTTGATGCCGCGCCACGAATGGCCGTAGCGGGCGATGACGATCTTGCCCTTGACGCTGATACCGCGCCGGGCCAGTTCCTCGTAATCGTCCGGCAGGCCGTAGTTGACGTACACCAGCTCGGCGGTGACGTCGCCCTCGGCGGAATAGGCGTTGTACGGAGGCAGTGCGTGCTTTTGAATGCCGGAGGTACTGTCTCCTGTGATTGGCGGCTCGCGCAGTGTCGCCTCGTAATGCTGCGGTGCCACCAGTTCCAGCGCACGCACCTTCGGTGTCGGAAACAGCACGTTGTAGGTTTTGATCTCGGCGTCGAACCCCCACGACTTGAACAGATCAAGCATCCGCTCCGCATTCGCCTTGTCGTGCGGCGAACCGATCTGGTTCGGCTTCGACGACATCGTCTTGATCCACTGCTTGATATCGTCTTTATTGAGCGCGGCGTCGAATTGCCGTTCCAGTTGCTGTTCGCGGGCGGCGCCCGCCGCGGTAAAGCCGAGAATAGAATCGTTGGCGGCAAAGGCCGGCGCGGCCGGTACGAGTGCCAGGCTGGCCAGGATGAGGCCGAAAGCAAAGTTACGCATGAAGGCTCCATTTTTTCTTAACCCTCTCCCCAGGGGAGAAGGAGCAGATGAAGTGTCGCCCCGGCGGCTGGAAAAGGTCAAATCGCGGTAAGATACCGGCCCCATGAAACTCCTGTTCCGAGTTGCCGGCGTCGCGCTGCTGCTCATTGCCCTCGCGATGCTCGCCCTCAATCTCGATCGGCCGATTCTGCACGTCGAAAAATTCTGGATATTCGAGCACTCGGTGTCGATCTGGACCGGCATGCAGGCGCTTTACCATGCCGACGAAATCATGCTCGGCAGCCTGATCCTGGTGTTCTCGATCATCATTCCGGTCGGCAAGAACCTGGCGCTGATCGCGTTTCTGATCGCGCGTCCATGGCTGGGCCCGCGCGGCGACTGGCTGGTGTGCTTGCTCGCGGCGCTGGGGCGTTGGTCGATGCTCGACGTACTGATCGTCGCGGTGGTCGTGGTCAGCCTGCGCCTCGGCGCCGTCGCGCAGGCCGAGATTCTGCCGCCGCTGTACTGGTTCGTGGCCTCGGTGCTGCTCACGAACGCGGTGTCGACGGCGCTCGATTGGGCAGATCGTCGAGCCGTAGTGCACCGTCAAAAGCTGTGACCTGCATCCTTGTTCGGCTGCTTCGCGACTCTCCATAATGAATCCCTGAGCAAGCACAACGGCAATAGCCCCAACGGGTGAGGGATCACCATGAGAATCGCGCAGGTCGCGCCGCTTTATGAAAGCGTGCCGCCCAAATTTTACGGCGGCACCGAACGGGTCGTTTCCTATTTAACAGAAGAGCTCGTGCGCCAGGGCCACGAAGTCACGCTGTTCGCCAGCGGCGACTCGGTGACGCGGGCGCGCCTGGTGGCGCCGTGTATCAAGGCGCTGCGCCTCGACGGGCAGTGCGTCGACAAAATGGCGCACCATATCCTGATGCTGGAACGGGTTTTCAGCAGCATGGATGCCTTCGACATTATTCACTTCCACGTCGACTACATGCACTTCCCGCTCACCCGCCGGTCGGGCGCGTGCACGCTGACGACGCTGCACGGCCGCCTGGATCTGCCCGATCTGCCGCCGCTTTACCACGAATTCAGCGACATGCCGGTGGTGTCGATCTCCGACGCGCAGCGCCGGCCGCTCAATCACGCGCGCTGGCTGGGCACGGTCTATCACGGCCTGCCGCCGGCGCTCTACGAGTTCAATCCCCGGTCGGATGACTACTTCGCCTTCATCGGCCGCATCGCGCCGGAGAAACGGGTCGACATCGCGATCCAAACGGCCAAGCGGCTGAGCGTGCCGCTCAAGATCGCCGCGAAGGTCGACGCCGTGGATCGGGAATACTTCGAGGATCACATCGAGCCGCTGCTCGATCACCCGCTGATCGAATACGTCGGGGAAATCAGCGACGTCGACAAGCGCGAATTTCTCGGCAACGCGCGCGCATTGCTGTTTACGGTCGACTGGCCGGAGCCGTTCGGGCTGGCGATGATAGAGGCGCTGGCCTGCGGCACCCCGGTGGTCGCGCTGCGCCGCGGGTCGGTGCCGGAGGTCGTGGACCACGGCGTTACCGGCTTCGTGGTCGATTCACCGGAGGAGGTGATCGATGCCGCCGCCCGTATCGGTGATATCAATCGGCGCGCCTGCCGCGACGTCTTCGAACGGCGCTTCACCGTCAGCCGGATGGCCGACGACTACCTCGCTTTATACCGTACGCTCGCCACCCGGCCGTCGCTGCACGTCGTGCCGGCGCTGCAGGCGATGCAATCGGAGCCTCTGACCCGCAGGGACCGCGATGCAACAAGCCAATTCACAAACTGATCTCAGCCCGCATCATGCAATGACGGACGTTGTCGTCTATGACGACGACTATTACGTCCAGGCGAGTTCCGCGCTCACCGGCCAGCACAATCTCGTCCTGAAGCAGGATGAAACATTTGCAGTGTTCGACTCCTTTGGCAACATCAAGCCGATCCCGAAAAACGTCGAAGGCATTTATCACGAAGGGACGCGCTTTCTGTCCGCGTTGCTGCTCAAGGTCGGCGACAACACGCAGCCGGTGCTGATGAGCTCGACCGTCACCGCCGACAACTGCCTGGTGACGGCCGACCTGGCCAATCCGACATTCGACGACGAAGGTCGGTGCGTGCACGAGGGCACGCTGCATCTGGCGCGGATCAAGTTCCTGTGGGACGACGCTTATCATCAGCGCCTGCGGATCAAGAACTACGACCGCTTTCCGGTGAGCACCCGGGTGTCGTTTTATTTCGAGGCCGACTACGTCGACATATTCGAGATTCGCGGGGCGAAACGACCGCGGCGCGGGCGCCCGCTCGACCCGCGCGTCTCAAGCGACCGCGTCATCCTCGGCTACGAAGGCCTCGATAACATCAAGCGGTTCACCCGGCTCAAATTTACCCCGGCGCCGCAGGAGCTGAATGAAGCCGAGGCCCATTTCGACGTTTCCCTGCCGCCGCATGGCGAGACCACGATCGAACTGGTGGTGAGCTGCGACATGGACAAGGAGCAGTTCAACGCGCCGCTGTTCGGAAACGCCCTGGAGGCGGTGCAGCATTCGCGGCGTGAAATCGGCCTGGGCAGTTGCCGCATTCGCACGTCGAACGAGCTGTTCAATAGCTGGCTGGGCCGCGCGCGCAGCGACTTGCACATGATGCTCACCGACCGCGAGGAGGGCTGCTACCTGTACGGCGGCGTCCCCTGGTACAGCACTGCGTTCGGGCGCGACGGCATCATCGCCGCGTGGGCCTACCTGTGGGTCAACCCGGACATCGCGCGCGGCGCGCTCCGGTTTCTATCGGCGACGCAGGCGCGGGAAGAAAACGACGAGCAGGATGCGCAACCCGGCAAGATCATTCACGAAACCCGCAAGGGGGAGATGGCCGCGCTCGGCGAAATTCCGTTCAAGCTGTATTACGGCAGCATCGACTCGACGCTGCTCTACCTGCTGCTGATGGCCGACTACATCAATCACACCGGCGACCGCGAACTACTCGACGAACTGTGGCCGAATATCGACCTGGCGCTCACGTGGATCGACCGCTACGGCGACATCGACGGCGACGGCTTTATTGAATACCAGAAGCGCTCAGCGCATGGCCTCAATCACCAGGGGTGGAAGGATTCGGACGATTCGCTGTTTCACGCCGACGGCGAACCGGCGCAAGGCTCGATCGCCCTGTGCGAAGTGCAGGGCTACGCCTACGGTGCATTGCGTGGCGGGGCCGACCTGGTTGCCTTGCGCGGTGACGCTGAGCGCGCGCACCAGTTGCGCGAACGGGCGGAAAAACTGCGCGAGCGTTTCGAGCAGAAATACTGGTGCGAAGACCTGTCGGCGTACGCGATCGCACTGGACGGCAACAAGCAGCCCTGCTGCGTGCGCACCTCGAACGCCGGCCAGTGCCTGCTGACCGGCATCGCCAGCCCGGACCGGGCCCGCCAGCTGGCCGCCACCCTGATGGACGATGCGATGTTCTGCGGCTGGGGCATACGGACGCTGGCGGCAAGTGAAAGGCGTTACAACCCGATGTCGTACCACAACGGCTCCGTCTGGCCACACGACAACGCGCTGATCGCAGCGGGCCTGGCGCGATATGGATTGAAGGAAGAAGCGGGCCGCGTGCTTGCCGGCCTGTTCGACGCGAGCCTGTTCCTCGACCTATTCCGCCTGCCGGAGCTGTTTTGCGGATTTTCCCGGCGCGAAGAGCAGGGGCCGACCCGCTACCCGATGGCATGCTCGCCACAGGTCTGGGCGGCAGCCTCGACGTTCATGCTGCTCCAGGCCTGTGTCGGCCTGCATGTCGACGGCATGGCAAAGCAACTGCAGTTTCGCCAGCCATTTCTGCCGCCGTTTCTGGAAACGGTTCGGATCGCGAATCTGCGGGTGGGATCGGAGACGGTTGATCTCGTCCTGCAACGGCACGCCGCCGGCGATGTCGGGGTGAACGTTGTGAACAGCAGTGGCCCGGTGGAGGTTGTGATCGTCAAATCGCCGGGCGTGGAGGAATAAAAAAGAATCCCGCCGTACCTTCCGGTACGGCGGGATTCCATTTCTTATTATTATTCGCCGCTCGCTGTTCTGTGCCTGTAGGCGCGGGTCCGTTATGTAAATTAGGCCTGTCGAAACCATAGCGGCTTTAACCGCTTGAATCAAGGAGGATTAGGTTAAGACTCCGTCCGCCCTGAGCTAGTCGAAGGGCGCTTCGATTTCAAGCCAGTCGCGTCGATCAAGAGTCCTTCGACAAGCTCAGCACGAACGGTCGTTGTCGTTATGCCGACAGCCGCACCGGCACCCGCCTTCGTCCCCATTTCCCCGGCGCGCCGGCAATCACTCCCGCCAGCCGCGTACCGCACGCCAGGCAAAGGCCATCCTCGCTCAGCCCCCATTCGCCGAGCTGGTACCAGTCGCGCTCGATCAGCAACGCGCCGCAGTGATGACACCACGTGCTGCCGCCGGCGCTGTCGTGGACATTGCCGGTGTAGGCGTAGCGCAGCCCGTTGTTGA
>DASSNT010000103.1:0-5865 GCA_035701285.1 Gammaproteobacteria bacterium
TGCCGAGGGGCTGGGGGTGAGGGTGCCCGAAGAAGCAGGGCTTGAACTGACGTTGCGGCCCAGCAACGCCCCTGACATCCGCGCCTGGGTCCGCACCGGCGACACGCCGTCGAGCGAACGCGCGAAAATGGCGCGCCACCCGCCGCACATCGTCGTCACGACGCCGGAATCGCTCTACCTGCTGCTGACCTCCGAATCCGGGCGGCGCATGCTGGCGACCGTGCAAACAGTGATTGTGGACGAAATCCATGCCCTCGCCGGCAACAAGCGTGGCGCGCATCTCGCGCTGTCGCTTGAGCGCCTGAGTGCGTTATGCGGCAAGCCGCCGGTGCGGGTGGGTCTCTCGGCGACGCAAAAGCCGATCGAGACGATGGCGCGGTTCCTGACCGGCGGCGAGCCCTGCCGGATCGTCGATACCGGCCACGTGCGCGAGCGCGATCTGGAACTCGAAGTGCCGCGCTCGCCGCTGTCGGCGGTGATGGCCAACGAGGTCTGGACTGAGATTTACGACCGACTTGCCGAGCTGATCGGCGCCCACCGCACCACGCTGATCTTCGTCAATACGCGCAGGCTGGCGGAGCGAGCGGCGCGGCATCTGGCGGAGCGGCTTGGCGAGGACGCGGTGACCGCCCACCATGGCAGCCTGTCAAAAGAGCATCGGCTCGACGCGGAGCAGCGTCTCAAGCACGGCAAGCTCAAGGCGCTGATCGCCACTGCCTCGCTGGAACTCGGCATCGACATCGGCGACGTCGATCTCGTCTGCCAGCTCGGCACGCCGCGTTCGATCGGCGCGTTTTTGCAGCGCGTCGGGCGGTCCGGGCACGGCATCGGCCGGACGCCGAAAGGGCGCCTGTTTCCGCTGAGTCGCGATGACCTGGTGGAATGCGCGGCATTGCTTGAGGCGGTGCGGCGCGACGAACTCGATCAGGTTCGCATTCCAGTCGCGCCGCGCGATGTGCTCGCCCAGCAGATTGTCGCCGAGGTCGCCAGTGGCGAGTGGCCCGAGGACGAGCTGTTCGCCATGCTCACGCGCGCCTGGCCGTACCGCGAGTTGCCGCGCGCTGAGTTCGAAGCGCTGGTCAAGATGCTCGCCGAAGGCTACTCGACCCGCCGCGGCCGGCATGGCGCCTATCTGCACCGCGATGTCATCAACGGCATGCTCCGCCCGCGCCGCAGCGCGCGCATGACGGCGCTGATGAACGGCGGCGTGATTCCCGACCAGTTCGACTACGAGGTCGTGCTGAGTCCGGACGGTCTGCGCGTCGGTACGCTCAACGAAGACTTCGCCTTCGAAAGCATTGCCGGCGACATCTTTCAGCTCGGTAACACGTCGTATCGAATCCAGAAGGTCAGCCAGGGCAAGGTGTATGTCGAGGACGCCAGGGGCCAGCCACCCAATATCCCGTTCTGGTTCGGGGAGGCGCCGGGGCGGACGGACGAGCTGTCCGCAGCCGTATCTGAACTACGCGCGCGAACCGACGCGTTGATGGCTGAAGGCGCTGATAGCGCGCGCGAACGCGCGCGTAACGAATTCATCCTTGCGCCGGCTGCGGCCGATCAGCTTGTCGATTATCTCGCCGCCGCCCGCGCCGCCCTGGGCGCGCTGCCAACGCAAGAGACGCTGGTCTTCGAGCGCTTCTTCGACGAAGCCGGCGACCAGCACGTGGTAATTCATTCGCCATACGGCTCGCGCATCAACCGCGCCTTTGGTCTGGCGCTGCGCAAGCGCTTCTGCCGCAAGTTCAATTTTGAACTGCAGGCTGCCGCCCTCGAGGACACGATCGTCCTGTCGCTCGGAGCAACGCACAGCTTTCAGCTCGAAGACGTGGCGCGTTATCTCAATTCAAGGACCGTGCGCGACGTCCTGAGCCAGGCGCTGCTAGCCGCGCCGATGTTCCCGACGCACTGGCGCTGGAATGCAACGACCGCGCTCGCGATCAAGCGCATGCGCAACGGCAAGCGGATGCCGCCGCAGTTCCAGCGCAGCGATGCCGAAGACTTAATGGCGCTGATCTTTCCGGACCAGCTCGCCTGTGCCGAAAATCTCGCCGCCGGCGCGCGCGAAATCCCGGCCCATCCGCTGGTCGACCAGACGATGGCCGATTGCCTGCACGAAGTCATGGATATCGACGGGCTCGAACGGCTGCTCGCGCGGCTGGAGCGTGGCGAGATCAAAGTTGTGACGCGCGATCTCGTGAGTCCGTCGCCACTCGCGCAGGAAGTGTTGAATGCGCGTCCGTATGCCTTTCTCGACGACGCACCGGCGGAGGAACGGCGGACGCTGGCGGTGCAGTCGCGCGGCCTGATGGACGTGAAGGACGCCGCCGAACTGGGCACTCTTGACCCGGCCGCGATTGCGCGGGTGCGTGAAGAAGCCTGGCCGGATGCGCGCACCGCCGACGAGTTGTACGACGCGCTGGTGGTCCTCGGATTCATGGCCGCGGAAGAGGGCGCAGCTGCATTTTTGGCCTTGTTCGGTGAGTTGCAATCGGCTCGGCGGGCGACGGCATTGACGCTGGATGGCCGTACGCTCTGGGCCGCGGCCGAACGGCTGGCAGAATTGCAGCAGGTATGGCCGGAGGCCGACGCCAGTCCGGATATCGAAGCCATTCCGACCGAAGCGGCCGCCGAGCGCGACAGCGCCTTGCGCGAACTGGTCCGTAGCCGCCTGGAAGGGCTGGGGCCGGTGACCGCGGCCGCGCTGGCGGCGCCGCTGGGCGTGGCCGAAACGGAAATCGACATTGCGCTGTCCGCGCTCGAAGCCGAAGGTTTTGCATTGCGCGGCGCATTTACGTCACCCCACACCACCGAGTGGTGCGACCGCCGCCTGCTCGCGCGTATCCACCGCTACACGTTGAAAAAGCTGCGTGCCGAAATCGAACCGGTCAGCGCCGCCGATTTCATGCGATTCCTGTTTCGCTGGCACGGCATCAGCGAACGCGCCGAAGGACCGGATGCACTCGCTGCCGCTGTCGAACAGCTTGAAGGCTACTCGATACCGGCCGTGGCCTGGGAGCGCGATGTGCTGCCCGCGCGAGTCGAAGGTTATCTTTCTCTGATGCTCGATCAGCTTTGCGCCAGCGGCGCAGTGACCTGGATGCGGCTCGTGCCGCCGAAGGCGGCGCAGCGCGAAGATCCCGAAGGCATCACATCCAGGCGGTCGGTGGCGCCGGTGCGCGCGACGCCGATCGCGCTGTTGCCGCGCGCGCACCGCCGTCATTGGCGCGCGTTGTTTCCGCCCCCGGATAGCGAGTCGGCGGCGCTGTCGGCGTCTGCACGCCGCGTTGCCGGTGCGTTGCAGCGCGAAGGGGCGTCTTTCTTCAGCGACCTCGTGGACACGACGGACCTGTTGCGCACGCAGGTTGAGGAAGCGCTCTCCGAGCTGGTCGCATGGGGGCTGGCAACGGCCGATACCTTCGCCGGGCTGCGCACGCTCGTTCAGCCGGCAAGCCGCCGGCCGCGACTGGCGCCGCGTAGCCGCCGGCGTCGCGCCGGCGTCGGCGGCCTCGACACCGCCGGCCGCTGGACGCTGACGCACGGTCCGGTAATTCAATTCGAGGACACTCGCCGGCTCGATACGGACACGCTTGAGCACATTGCGGAGACGCTGTTATTGCGCTACGGCGTCGTGTTCCGCAAGCTGCTCGAACGCGAAACGGCGCTGCCGCCGTGGCGCGAATTGTTGTACGTTTATCGCCGCCTGGAGGCGCGCGGCGAGATTCGCGGCGGCCGCTTCGTCGCCGGCATGAGCGGCGAACAATTTGCCTTGCCCGATGCCGTCGGCGCGCTGCGCGAAGTGCGCAAGCAAAAACCGAATAATGAGCTGGTATCCGTCTCCGCCGCGGACCCGCTCAATCTCATCGGCATCATCCTGCCCGGCGAACGGCTGGCGTCGTTATCGGGCAATCGTGTGCTGTATCGCGATGGTGTACCGGTCGCTTGTTATGCCGCCGGCGAAGTTCGCTTTCTGGCCGACGTGCCGCCCGAGGCGGAATGGGCGCTCCACAGCCATCTGGTGCAGCCGGTACGGCAGGCTGGAGGCGCATAAGGATGGCGATAAAGGTCAGGAGAATATACGGCGACAAGACCGGCCACGACGGAATCCGCATCCTGGTGGACCGGATCTGGCCGCGCGGTGTTTCGAAGGACGAGGCGCAACTGGATCACTGGATAAAGGACGTGGCGCCGTCGAGCGCGTTGCGCAAATGGTTCGGCCACGACCCGGACAAGTGGGACGAGTTCAAGCGGCGCTATTTCAAGGAACTCGATGCCGCTCCGGACGCGGTCGCCGAATTGCGCGACGCGATCGGCAAGCGCAGCGCGACGTTGCTGTTCGCCGCGAAAGACGAAGCGCACAACAACGCCGTTGCCTTGAAGGCTTATCTCGAAAAGGACTGAGCCGTCTGGCTCAGAGCGGCGGCTGGGTCAGCTGCTTGAGTTTGTCCTGCAGCTTGTCGCGTGCCTTCTGCTTCAACTCATCGCCCTTTTTCTGCAGCACGTCCTCGGCTTTCTGTCTCGCGGCGCTGCGCGCTTCGTCCAGAATCCGCTCGATCACCGGCCGCAGCAGTTGCTTGGCGAGTTCCGCCGCGTCGACGCCACCCGATTTCACACCGATGTCGTGGACGGAAATGTCCGGGATGTCGATCTGGCGTCGGGCGTTAGCGGCATCGAGAATCACGGTCGCTTCGCCATTGGTAAAGCGCGCCGACTTGAGGATAAATTTCTTGTTGCCTGCCGGCTGCTGGCTCGGCTGTGACGGACCCATGAACTGCTGCAGGTTGTCGAGAATCTGCGAGAGGTTGCTTTGCCGGCCGTGGATTTCAGCGTAAACGCTCATTCCGTCGATCAGCGCCTCGTTCATCACGATCACGTTTGACGTCACCGATGAAATATCCAGGCCGATGCGGATCGTCTTCAGCTTCAGCGCGTAAGGCGAATCGTAGCCTTGCGGATTGCCGATGGTGAGGCCATGCAGTTCGGCCGTGCCGTCGCGGAGCGACAGATCGACGCTGCCGACGGTCACCGATGTGCCGGTCGCCTGGGAGCCGTAATTCTCGATCGCGCTGGCGACAATAGAGTTGCGGTTGGCCCACACCAGCCAGAAGACGATGCCGATGACGATGAGGATGCCGACGATCACGCCGATGAGCATCTTGACGGGTTTCTTCATTGTTGGTCCTCCTTGGTCCGCTCGTCCGATGCTAACACGTCGACAACGTTGCAGCTGTCGTCGACGCACGCCCCGCGTTCGATCTGGATCGTGCTGTGATGCACGTCGAAGCGCGCTTCCAGATATTCCTGAATGCGCGCCAGCACGCTGTCCTGGTCCGCATTGCCGGGCACGCACGCATGCAATGTCACCATCGCCTGCGACTCGGTCAGCGACCAGGCATGCACATGGTGCACGTTGGCCACTTCCGGCACTTCACGCGGAATCGCCTGCTGCACTTCGTCCGGATCGATATGACCGGGCCGCGCCTGCATCAGGATGTGCCAGGATTCGCGCCACAGCATCCAGGCGCTGCGGATGATGAGCGCCGCGACCACGATCGACAGAATCGGATCGGCGTACATCCAGCCGGTCCACATGATGATCAGCGCCGCGACGATCGCGCCGACAAAACCAAGCAGGTCGCCGAGCACATGCAGGATCGCGCCGCGAACGTTGAGGCTGGTGCGTTCCCCGCTGTTGAGGATCGCGAAAGCCGCGATATTGACGATCAGCCCGATGCCGGCGACGGCAAGCATCAGCGTGCCGTGGACGCCCTCCGGGAAGATAAAGCGCTGGACCGCTTCGATGATGATCCACACCGACAGCGCGAGCAGCACGCCGCCGTTGATCAGCGCCGCGAGCACCTGGAAGCG
>DASSNT010000104.1:0-3841 GCA_035701285.1 Gammaproteobacteria bacterium
TCGAAGAAGACATGCAGCAATTGATTCCGGGCGCGACGCTGGTCGGTTGCCGCGGCTTCGGCGACGCGATCATCGAAAACATGCCGGGCTGAGCGGCGAGTTGTTCTAAAACCAGCGCTTGCGCTTGAACACCACCAGCATGCCGGCCGCGATGACGGTCATGACGCCAAGCGAATACAGGTAGCCGTAGCGCCAGTGCAGCTCGGGCATATTCCACGGGCTGGCTTCGGTGCTGAAGTTCATGCCGTACAACCCGACGACGAAGGACAGCGGCAGAAAGATCGTGGCGATGATGGTGAGAACCTTCATCACCTCGTTCATGCGGTTGTTGAGCGTCGACAGGTACAGGTCGAGCAGGCTCGCCGCGGATTCGCGGTAGCTTTCGATCAGCTCCAGTATCTGCACCGTGTGGTCGTACACATCGCGAAAATAAAAGCGGGTTGTCGCTGTGATCCGGTCTTCGGCATCACGCGCCAGGCTGTTGACGATCTCGCGCTGCGGCCAGAGCATGCGGCGCATGAACGACAGTTCGCGCCGCACGACATGGATGCGGTCGAGTGAATCGTTGGCCGGATTATCCAGCACTTCATCTTCAATCCCCTCGAGCCGTTCCGACATGGCCTCAAGGAGCGGAAAGCCGTTGTCGACGACCAGGTCGAGCAGGGCATAGGTCAGATAATCCGGGCCGCTGGTGCGCAGTGTCTTTTTCGCTCGCAGGCGCGTGCGCACCGGGTCGCAAATATCATGCGGCCCTTCATGCACGCTGATCACGAAACCGTCGCCGAGAAACAGGCTGACCTGCTCGGCCGTCAGGTGATCGGCGTCATTCCGGGTCAGGTAGTTGGCGACGATGAAGTAATGATTGTCATAGATGTCGAACTTGGTGCGCTGGCCGGCGTTGATCACGTCCTCGAGCGCGAGCGGATGCAGCTCGTAGCGGTCCCCGAGTTGCTCCATCAGCGCCGCGGTGGGCGTGCCCTGGATGTGAATCCAGGTGATGAAGCCGGCGCGGGGCGGGGGGAATTCGTCGCCGGGCGTGATCGGCTGGTCGACGATCTCGTCGGGGCTGTACTGGATCAGCCGCCGTTGCGGCGGAATCGCGGCAGCCGTCTCGTGCTGCACCAGCGTGCCGGGCGAACTGCCCGGACGGGAATAGCGGCGGGGAAAATATCGCACGGCGCGCCCCTGTTTTATGAATTGGCGGAGAGGGTGGGATTTGAACCCACGAAGGGCGTGAACCCTTGCCGGTTTTCAAGACCGGTGCATTAAACCGCTCTGCCACCTCTCCGAAACTGTTGCAAGTACTTAGCCGGCGGTGCTTCGCACCGCACCTTGCCGGTTTTACGGCGGGCTGTCCTGCCCGCCGCCCTTCGGGCCAGTGCCGAGGACGGCACTGTTCAAAACCGCTCTGCCACCTCTCCGAAGTCGGGGATGATATATCAGGCGTCGGATTGAGGCCAATTTGGAGACGTTCGTTATCGGAAATCCCGCGAGCGCTGGACCAGTTCGCCCAGCAATGCGCTGTGGTCGGTCAGCTTTCCGGCCACCACATGCAGGACGTCCTCCTCGCGCTGCACAATGCCGGTCACGCCCATCAGCCGGGAGTCGAGGAAGGCCCGGCGGTTTCGTTCGGCGATGCCCGGCCGCACGATGATGTTGATATGGCCGGTTTCGTCTTCCAGGGTGACGAACGTGACTTCGGCGCTGCCGGGCCGCTGCCGATGCGTGACCAGCCCGGCTACGTGCACCAGCCGGCCATTGGGCTCCGCGCAGACCGCGGTGGCGGTTTTGATGCGCTGGCGCGCCAGTCGCTTTCGCAGCAGGGCCAGCGGATGGCGGTTCAGCGTCAGGCCCACGCTGGCGTAATCGGCGACGATATCGCGGCCTTCCGTGGGTGCCGCCAATAACGGTTCTGCTTCCGGAACCGACGCGTCACCCAATGCCAATGGCGGTTCGACGCCCAGTGCCTGCCAGGCGCTGCGATGGCGATGGCCGCTTAATGATTTCACCGCATCGGCATCGACCAGGCAGCGCCAGTCGCGGCGAGCGAGAGCGGCGCGGCGGCCGAGATCCTCGGCGGAGGTGAATGGTTGATCGGCGCGCGCCGCCAGCACGCGGTGCGCCGTTTGTTCCGACAGGCCCTTTATCAGGCACAAGCCCAGGCGCAGCGCCGGTTGTTGCTTCGTCTCAAGGTCCGGCTCCAGCGTGCAGTTCCAGTCGCTGACCATGACATCGACCGGCCGCACTTCCACGCCGTGCCGGCGTGCATCGCCGACCAGCTGCGCCGGCGCGTAGAATCCCATCGGCTGTGAATTGAGCAGTGCACAAGTAAATGCCGCGGGTTCATGATATTTGAGCCAGGCCGAGGCGTAAGCCAGCAATGCAAAGCTGGCCGAATGCGATTCGGGGAAGCCGTATTCGCCGAAGCCTTCGATCTGCCGGTAAAGCTGATTCGCAAATTCCTCCGAGTAGCCATTGCGGCGCAAGCCCTCTTTTAACTTGTGCTGAAACGGGCCGAGCGAGCCAGTGCGTTTCCAGGCGCCCATCGCGCGGCGCAGTTGATCCGCTTCGCCCGGCGTAAAACCGGCCGCGTCGATGGCGATCTGCATGACCTGTTCCTGAAAGATCGGCACGCCGAGCGTGCGCTCCAGGATCTTTTCTATGGCAGGACCTGGATAATCGACCAGACTCGGATCGCGACGCCGGGCGAGATAAGGGTGCACCATGTCGCCTTGGATGGGGCCGGGCCGCACGATCGCCACCTGGATCACCAGGTCGTAATACGTTTTTGGTTTCAGGCGCGGCAGCATTGCCATTTGCGCGCGCGACTCGACCTGGAACAGGCCAATGGTATCGGCGCGCTGGAGCATGGCATAGACGCCCTGATCTTCGGCTGGAATTGTCGCCAGTGTCAGCGCACTGGCGCGAATCGAATTCACCAGCTCGAGTGCTTTTTTCAGCGCCGTCAGCATGCCCAGCGCGAGTACATCGACCTTAAGCAAGCCGACCGCATCGAGATCGTCCTTGTCCCACTGAATGACGGTCCGCTCCGGCATGGCCGCGTTTTCGATCGGCACGAGTTCGGCGAGCGGGCCGCGGCTGATGACGAAACCGCCGACATGCTGCGACAGGTGACGCGGAAAGCCGATCAGCTCCGCGACCAGCGCCAGCAGCCATTTTGCCGTGGCGCTGTCGGGGTCGAGACCGGCTTCGCGAAGCCGGTTGAGGTCAACGCCGCCATCCCACCATTGCAGCGCTTTCGCCAGCTTGCCGACCTGCAGCGCGTCGAGCCCCAGCGCCTTGCCGACATCGCGCACTGCGCTTCTGGGATGGTAAGTGATCAGTGTCGCGGCCAGTGCCGCGCGTTCGCGGCTGTATTTTTTATAGATATATTGAATGACTTCTTCGCGCCGCTCGTGCTCGAAATCGACATCGATGTCCGGCGGCTCGGCACGTTCTTTCGAAATGAAACGTTCGAACAGGAGACTGGATTTCGCCGGATCGAGTTCGGTGATGCCAAGACAAAAACAAATGACCGAGTTCGCCGCCGAGCCGCGCCCCTGGCACAGAATGCCGCGGCTGCGCGCGAAGTTGACGATGTCGTGCACCGTCAGGAAGTAGGGCTCGTACTGGAGTTCGGCGATCAACGCCAGTTCGCGTTCGATTTGTTCGCGTGCACCATCGGGAACACCGTCTGGCCAGCGGCGGATCGCGCCGGCAGCGGTCAAGGCGCGCAAGTGCGCGGCGGGCGTTAAGCCCGCCGGGACAAGTTCTTCCGGATACTCATAGCGCAGCTCATCGAGCGAAAACGTGCAGCGCGCGGCGATAACACAGGTTTCTT
>DASSNT010000105.1:0-9851 GCA_035701285.1 Gammaproteobacteria bacterium
GCGCTGGCCGACCGCTTCCGCGCCGGCGAGGATACCGTCTCGCTGGTGCGCGACCGCGCCGACCTCGTCGACAGCCTGATCAAAACCGCATGGCGCCACTGCTGTGGCGAACCTCATGACATGGCGCTGGCCGCTGTCGGGGGCTACGGCCGCGGCGAGCTGCACCCGCATTCCGATGTCGACATTGTGATCCTGGTCGAGCCGGACGCGCCGGAGCACCACCGTGACGCGCTGCAGCGCTTTCTCGCTCTGCTCTGGGACATCGGCCTGCACATCGGTCACAGCGTTCGCACGGTAGCGGACTGCCAGGCAGCGGCCGCGGCCGATATCACCATCGCCACCAACTTGATGGAGTCGCGGTTGCTGATTGGCCCCATGCCGCTGTTCGCTGCCATGCGCGCCGCGGTCGCGCCGGAACAGGTCTGGCCCGCCTCCGCGTTCTTTGAAGCCAAGTGGCGTGAACAGCGCGAGCGCCACGCCAAGTACGAGCACACCGCTTACAAGCTCGAGCCGAACGTCAAGGAAGGTCCCGGCGGCTTGCGGGACATTCAGACGATCGTCTGGGTCGCGCAACGGCATTTCGGCACCGCTACCATGCACGGCCTGGTCGAATACGGCTTTCTGACCGAAAACGAGTTCCGGCTGCTGACCGAAGGTCAGGCCTTTCTGTGGCGGGTGCGTTTCGCGCTGCACCTGATCGCCGGCCGGCGCGAGGACCGGCTGCTGTTCGACCACCAGCTTCGCGTCGCGCGGCTGTTCGGCTACGAAGATCGCGAGCACCTGCTCGGCGTCGAGCAGTTCATGCAGCACTACTACCGCACGCTGATGTCGCTCAGCAGGCTGAACGAGATGCTGCTGCAGCTATTCCAGGAGGCGCTGCTGCTCGATCCGGAGGCGCCGACCCGGCTGCTGGACGAGGACTTCCAGGTCCGACACCGGTTTCTGGAAGTGCGAGACGACGATACGTTCCGCCTCCGACCCCGCGCGTTGATGCGACTGTTCCTGGTGCTGGAGCAGCACCCTGATTTGAAGGGCGTGAGCGCGCGCACCATCCGGCTGATCCGTCGGAACCTGGACTTGATCGACGACACGCTCCGCGCCGACCCGCAGGTCCGTGCATGCTTCATGGCCATTCTGCGCGAGCCACAGGGGCTCAGCCACGAACTGCGCCGCATGAATCATTACGGCGTGCTGGGCCGCTACCTGCCGGCATTTGGTGAAATCGTCGGTCGGATGCAGTACGACCTGTTTCACGCCTACACCGTCGACGAGCACATCCTGTTCGTGGTCGGCAATCTGCGCAGTTTCGCGCTCGCCCGCCACGACCATGAATTCCCCCTCTGCAGCCGCATCATGCAGACGCTGGACAAGCCGGAAGTCGCCTATCTCGCCGGGCTGTTCCACGACATTGCAAAAGGCCGCGGCGGCGACCATTCCACGCTCGGCGCCGTCGATGCCGAGCAGTTCTGCATCGACCATGGCCTCAGCCGCTACGATGCGCGGCTCGTAAGCTGGCTGGTGACACACCATTTGAGCCTGTCGGTCACCGCACAAAAGAAGGACATCAACGACCCGGCGATCATCAACGATTTCGCCAGCCTGGTCGGCGACCAGATTCACCTCGACCTGCTCTACATGCTCACGGTCGCGGACGTCCGCGCCACCAATCCGTCGCTGTGGAACTCGTGGAAAGCCAGCCTGTTCGGCGAACTGTATGCCAACACACAGCGCGCGCTGCGCCGCGGGCTCGAAAACCCGATCGACAAGGACGAGCTGATCGACGAAACCCAGAGCCGCGCCCGTGCGCTGCTGGCCACACGACTCGACGACGCGCGCGTCGATACCGTCTGGCGCACCCTGACGGAAAACTACTTCCTGCAGCACACGGCTGACGAAATCGCGTGGCACACCGAGGCGCTGGCCGAACGCGATCCGACGGAGCCGACGACGATTATGCTGCGCGCCGACAGCGGCCGCGGCGGCACCGCGATCTCGGTCTATGCGGAGCGCGACGAACCCACCTTCGGCCGCGCCACGGCCGCGCTCGACCAACTCGGTCTCACGATTGTCGACGCGCGCATCGTCCCGGTCGGCGAACGAGCGAGCGTCGACACTTATGTTGTGCTGGAAGACACCGGCGAGCCGATAGACGACCCGCAACGGCTGGGTGAAATCGCCGCAATCCTCAAACGTGAAATCGGCCGCCGCGGCGCCTCGCCGATGGCGGTAACCCGCCGCGCGCCGCGCCAGGTGCGCATGTTCTCCACGTCCACCGGAGTCACATTCACCGCGGACGCCCGCAACCGGCGCACGGTAATGGAGATTACTGCCGGCGACCGGCCGGGACTGCTGTCGGAAATCGGCCGCGTGCTGGAACAGCAACAAGTGCGTTTGCAGAATGCCAAGATCACCACGGTTGGAGAGCGCGCAGAAGATGTCTTTTTCGTCAACAGCAAGGACGCGCCTCTGGACGAAGCCGCCGAAGAACGACTGCGCTCCGCCCTGCTTCAGCGAATCGGTTCATCGGAGGCCGAAAAAGCGAAGAATCCCCCTCCAACTCCCCCTGCCTCGCTTCGCGAGCGAAGGGGAGAGTAAGAAGTTCACGCCACGCTTCCTGCTCTCCCCTTTGCGGCCGCAGGCCGGAAGGGGGAGTCGGAGGGGATCTCTTCTCCAGCGGCCTTCAGGTACCATATTGCGCTTCGTCCGCAACACCGCTTCCGCATGACCGATACCGAACTCCAACAGCTCATCGACACCGCATTCGAGCACCGCGCCGAACTGACGCCCGACCGCTGCTCGGCCGACGTTCGCGAAGCCGTTGACGCCGTCATCGAGGGCCTTGACCAGGGCAAGCTGCGCGTTGCCGAACCGACGGCCGACGGCTGGATCTGCCACGAATGGATCAAGAAAGCTGTGCTGCTGTCGTTCCGCATTGCGCCGAACCGCGTTATGCAACAGGGCGACGCGCGCTTCTTCGACAAGGTGCCGCTCAAATACAGCAACTACGATACCGCGGCGTTCGAATGTGACGGCGCGCGCATCGTCCCGCCGGCCACCGTACGGCGCGGCGCATTCGTCGCTCCGGACGCGGTACTGATGCCGAGCTACGTCAACATCGGCGCCCGCATCGGCACCGGCACGATGATCGACACCTGGGCGACGGTCGGCTCGTGCGCGCAAATCGGCGCGAACGTGCATATCGCCGGCGGCGTCGGCATCGGCGGCGTGCTCGAACCGCTGCAGGCAACGCCGACGATCATCGAAGACGACTGCTTCATCGGCGCGCGCTCGGAAGTCGTCGAAGGTGTCATCGTCGAACGCGGCGCGGTACTGTCGATGGGCGTCTACGTCGGTCAAAGTACGCGTATCTACGACCGCGACAGCGGCGAAATCAGCTACGGCCGCATCCCGGCCGGCGCGGTCATCGTGCCCGGCAACCTGCCGGCCGGCGATGGTCGTTACAGCCTTTACGCCGCCATCATAGTGAAACGCGTAGACGCCAGAACACGCGCCAAGATCGGCCTGAACGAGCTGCTGCGCAATGCGGCGCGTGAAGCGTGAAAGACCCGCTTGAACTTGCGCAGCAACTGATCGCCCGGCGCTCGATCACACCCGACGACGCCGGCTGCCAGGCTCTCATTGCCGAGCGGCTGGCCGCCGCCGGATTTGCTATCGAAAACCTTCCGTTCGGATCGGTATCCAACCTCTGGGCGCGGCTGGGTCACGGCGCACCACTGGCCGTTTTCGCCGGCCATACTGACGTCGTGCCGCCGGGCCCGGAAAGCGCCTGGTCGAGCCCACCATTCACGCCGACAATTCGCGACGGCCACCTGTACGGCCGCGGCGCTGCCGACATGAAGGGCGCACTGGCCGCCATGATCGTCGCCGCCGAAGACTTCGCCGGCGAGTCATTTCAAGGATCGCTCGCGTTCCTGATCACCAGCGACGAAGAAGGCAAAGCGGTAGACGGCACCGCCCGCGTCATCCGGACGCTCACCGAACGCGGCGAAAAGATCGACCACTGCATCGTCGGCGAAGCCTCCAGCCGGGAGCGCATCGGCGACATGATCCGCCACGGCCGGCGCGGCTCGTTGCACGGCCAGCTGACCATCCACGGCATCCAGGGTCACGTCGCCTATCCCGAATCGGCACGAAACCCCATTCATGCCGCCCTCCCCGCACTCGCCGAATTGACGGCAACCGAATGGGACGATGGCGGCGAACACTTCCCCCCAACCAGCCTGCAAATCTCAAACCTGCACTCAGGCACCGGCGCGGACAATGTCATCCCCGGCGACGCCGACGCGCTCTTCAACTTCCGCTACAGCACCGCATCGGATGTCGAAACGCTGCAAACACGCGTTGATATCTTGCTGAAACGTCACGGCCTGGACTACGAACTCGAATGGCGGGAAGGCGGCCGGCCTTTCCTGACCGAGCCGGGCGCGTTAACTGAGGCTGTCAAACGCGCGGTTCGCACCGAGACAGGCTACGAGCCGGAGCTATCGACCGGCGGCGGGACATCCGATGGACGCTACATCGCACCCACCGGCGCCGCAGTCGTTGAACTCGGTCCGGTGAATGCGTCGATACACAAGGTCGATGAGAATGTATCAGTTGAGGAGTTACGCCAACTGGCGCGGATTTACCGGCGATTGATCGAACAATTGCTGAATTAAGATGCCGGGAACGCTGCGCTTATCCCGGCCTACATTTGGCAAGAACCCTTCGACAAGCTCAGGGTGAACGGTCGCCGTTACGTGGGAGAGTTGCGACAACGCAGGTGCACGCTCCGGTAGTGGTTTTCAGGGGCGTGAGCAGCATGGATGCTGCGACCGCAGCCTACAGGGATGTATTTACGGCGTCCCTGAAAAGCGCTACCGGAGTGGGCGCCGGATCGAAGCCAACACGCTCAACACCATCAGGCACCTTCCAACACAGGCTCACCGGGCGACAAGCGCCGCCAGTTCACCCAGAAGCCAAACCCGCCAAGCAGCACGAACCAGATCAGCGTCCAGCCCGGCATGCTGAGACCGAGAAAGGTCCACTGGATGATGCCGCAGTCGCTGGTGCCGATGAACACGCGCTTGATCACCTCGAACAAAGGCAACATCTGCACCATGTAGTTCAGGCCGGGGCCGCAGCTTGCCATATCGCTCGGATTCAACTGCAGCCACAAGTGCCGGGACGAAGTCAGAGCGCCCGCGAGCGCAACCAGTCCCAGCAATACCGCCCAGACCCGCGCGCCCCGCCCGCGGAAACTGAAGATCCCCGCCAGAAGAAACAGCAAGCCGACGATGATCACCCCGATGCGCTGAAAGATACACAGCGGGCACGGCTCCAGGCCCACATGCAGCTGCAGGTAATACGCGTAACTCAGCAGACCCGCGCAAATAAAAAAGCCGATGAAATTGAACCAGCGGCGTGGATTATCGAAAGTCATATCGTCTCCGCATCGAACTCGCGGTCGAGCAGTTCCAGCAACTCATCCGTGCGCGATTGCATCAGCGAACGGTCCCCCCGGCTCTCCACGTTCAACCGCACCAGCGGCTCCGTGTTGGACGAACGCAGGTTAAAGCGCCAGTCGCCAAACGTCATGCTCAAACCATCCACATGCGCGACATCAACCGCATCAGCGCGATAACGCGCTTCAATCGCCTCCAGCGCATCGGCCGGCTTACTGATCCTACGATTGATCTCACCGCTGACCGGAAACTTCGCCTGGCGCTCGGCTACCAGCGCCGATAACGGCTGATTCCGCCGGCTCATCAACTCCGTCACAAGCAACCATGGCACCATCCCGCTGTCGCAATAAGCGAAAGCGCGAAAATAATGATGCGCGCTCATCTCGCCGCCGTAGATGGCGTTTTCGTCGCGCATGCGCTCCTTGATAAATGCGTGCCCGGTCTTGCTTTCGACGGCCTCGCCGCCCAGCCCGCTGACGATATCGATCGTGTTCCAGGTCAGACGCGGATCGTGCACGATCTTCTCGCCGCTGTGCTGGCGCAGGAAAGCCTCCGCGAGCAGGCCGACGATGTAATAGCCTTCGATAAAGTTGCCGCGCTCGTCGAACAAAAAGCAGCGGTCGAAATCGCCGTCCCAGGCGATACCGAGATCCGCCCCTTCGGCAACAATCGCCTCGCTTGTCGCCCGGCGATTCTCCGGCAACAGCGGATTCGGCACACCGTGCGGAAACGTCCCGTCGGCCTCGTGATGCAGCTTGACGAACGTGAACGGCAAATGCGGCTCGAGTGCGTCAATCACCGCGCCGGCTCCGCCGTTACCCGCGTTCACCACGATCTTCAACGGCTTCAGCGCGCTCACGTCCACATAACCAAGCAGATGCTGAACGTAATCCGGCCGCGCATCCAGCGGCCTTAATTGACCTGGGGATTTGCCAGCCGCCGCGACATCGACAAAATCGGCCGCCTCCGCCAGCGCGCGAATGTCGTTCAGACCGGTATCGCCGCTGATCGGCCGCGCGCCCTGGCGCACGAACTTCATGCCGTTGTAATCGGGCGGGTTGTGACTTGCTGTCACCATGATGCCGCCATCCAGCTTCGCATGCGCCGTGGCGAAATAAATCTCTTCCGTGCCGCAGACGCCGATGTCGTGCACGTTTGCGCCGCCTGCCATCAGCCCGCTCGAAACCGCAGCGGCAATTGCATTACTGCTCAGCCGGACGTCGCGTCCCACGGCCACGTTTTGTGGCTGGAGAAATTCGGCATAGGCGCGGCCGATCCGCCAGGCAATATCCTCGTTCAGCTCATCCGGCACCCGGCCGCGAATATCGTAGGCTTTGAAGCAGGTCAGCGGTGCAGCCACGGCCATCAGGCCTTCTCCTCGACGCGGCCGTAAACGTCGTCGTAACGCACGATGTCGTCCTCGCCGAGATAAGCGCCCGACTGCACCTCGATCAGTTCCAGCGGAATCTTGCCGGGGTTCGCGAGCCGATGACGCGCACCCATCGGTATGTAGGCGGATTCGTTTTCACCGACCAGGAATGTTTCGTCGTCGCGCGTCACCTCGGCGGTACCGCGCACCACGATCCAGTGCTCGGCCCGGTGATGATGCTTTTGCAGCGACAGCCGCGCGCCGGGCTTCACTACCAGCCGTTTGACCTGGAAACGATCGCCCTGATCGACGCCGTCATAGGAGCCCCACGGCCGGCTGACCTTGCGGTGCAGCAGCGTCTCGCTGCGTCCTTCCTCACCCAGGCGCTTGACGATGGTTTTAACGTCCTGCACCCGGTCCTTGCGCGCGATCAACACCGCGTCGACCGTCTCGATCACCACGTAATCTTCCAGCCCGACAACTGCGAGCATCCGCCCGCTGGCATGGAGATAGCAGTTGCGCGCGTCCTCGGCCACGACGTCGCCAACCATCACGTTTCCATTGGCATCCGCGGGGTGCAGATCGGCCAGCGCGGCCCAGGAGCCGACATCGCTCCAGCCGGCATCCAGCGGCACGACCACGGCGTTGTCTGTCTTTTCCATCACCGCGTAGTCGATCGAATCGGACGGGCAGGCGCTGAAGGCCTCGTGATCGAGCCGGGTGAAATCCAGATCGCCGGCGGCGCCTTCCAGTGCGCGTTTGCAGGCTGCCACCATCTCCGGCGCAAACTTTTCCAGCTCTTCCAGGTAGCGTGAAGCCCGAAACATGAACATGCCGCTGTTCCAGTAGTAATCGCCGGTTTTGAGATAGCTTTCGGCAGTCTCCCGATCCGGCTTTTCGACGAATGCATCGACCTTGTAGACGTCCTTACCCGCGCCGCGCCGGATGTAGCCGTAACCGGTTTCCGGGGTCGTCGGCACGACGCCGAACACGACCAGCTTGCCATCGCAGGCTGATTGCACACCCGCCTCGAGCGCGCGCCGGAACGCGGCCTGGTCCGTAATCACATGATCCGCCGGCAGCACGATCAGAATCGGATCGTCGTCGTATTCCGCTGCGAACAACGCTGCCGCGGCCACCGCCGGCGCGGTATTGCGGCCGACCGGCTCGAGCATGATCGAGGCCGGCTCGCTGCCGATCTCGCGCAACTGCTCGGCCGCGAGAAAGCGGTGATTGGCGTTGCAGGTAATGATCGGACTGGCACAGCCGGCCAGCCCGTCGAGGCGCCTGAGCGTCTCCTGCAACATTGTGCCGTTGCCGACCAGCGGCAAAAACTGCTTCGGGTACAGCTCCCGGGACAGCGGCCAAAGGCGGGTCCCCGAGCCGCCAACCAGAATCGTGGGAATAATTCGTTCTGTCATGAGCCGGTATCATAGTCGGCGTGCGCAACCCGCGCCACCCGCATTGCATAACATGGCGCACTGGCACCATAATTCTTGCTCCTTCTCTCTCAGGGAGAAGGTCGGGATGAGGGGAATCCCAATCCACTCCCCTCGCCCGCCCTCTCCCCCTGCCTTCGCAGGGGCAGGCTCTGAGGGCGAGTGTTTAGGAGCAATAAGGAGCCCGCTATGGTCGATGATGCTTTGACCGCCCACCGCGCCGGAGCCTCCCCCGCCGGCAGGACGCTCACCTGGATCGGCTTTGCGCTGGCCATCGCCGGCGCCGTAATGGTGCTGGTTGCAGGCCCGGGCTACCGCGGCGAATTCTGGGGCCTGCTCACCGCGTTCACGATGATCCGCTGGGGCGCGTATTGCGGCGGCGCCGGG
This sequence comes from Gammaproteobacteria bacterium, assembly GCA_035701285.1. Lineage (GTDB taxonomy): Bacteria > Pseudomonadota > Gammaproteobacteria > Natronospirales > DASSBR01 > DASSBR01. The sequence continues at coordinate 8,661 of DASSNT010000105.1, forward strand.
GCGATTCTGTCGCTATTCGGCACCATCCTGCTGTTTACCGGCCACGCGCGCCGGTGGCGCACCATGGCCATCCTCGGGATGATCTTCGGCGCGATCGCGATCGGCGTGCCGTGGGCGTGGAACATCCAAGCACAAAACGTCCCGCGGATTCATGACATCACCACCGACACCGCCAACCCGCCGACTTTCGATGCGGTCCTGGCAAAGCGCCAGGATGCCCGCAACTCGGCCACTTATGGCGGGCCGGACGTGGCCGCGCAGCAGCGCGAGGCCTACCCGGACATTCAGCCGCTTCACCTGAACGCGCCGCCGGCTGCCGTTTTCAAGGCCGCCGTCGGCCTCATCAAGCAGAATGGCTGGACGCTTCAGGCCGCCAGTCCCGCCACGCATAAAATCGAAGCCACGGCGACGACGTTCTGGTTCGGCTTCAAGGATGACGTGGTCATCCGCATTCAGCCGCAAGGCGGCGGCAGTCGTGTCGACATTCGCTCCGCGTCCCGGATCGGCAAGAGCGACGTCGGCACGAACGCCAAGCGCGTCCGGCACTTTATCGCGCAGCTCAAGAACGAATTCGGATAGTCTTCACCAGCGCATGCGAAAGACGACAATCGTCCGGGGCGCCGTCGCCGTCCTGGTCATCGCCCTGATCGCGAGTTTTTTCGTTTTCGATCTGGGGCGCTATCTCAACCTCGATTACCTGAAAGCAGAGCGCCACCATCTGGGCGCGGTTGTCGCCGCACACCCGTGGCAGACGGCCGCGATCTTCTTCGGTATTTACGTGATCGTCACGGCATTGTCGCTACCCGGTGCGGCACTGATGACGATCGCCGGCGGCGCGATTTTCGGCATCGGCGTCGGCACGCTGCTGGTGTCGTTCGCTTCCGCCATCGGCGCCACCTGCGCGTTTCTGATCGCCCGGTTCCTGTTCCGCGACGCGGTGCAGCGGCGCTTCGGCGACCGGTTGAAGACGATCAATCGGGGCATCGAAAGAGACGGCGCGTTTTACCTGTTCACGCTGCGGCTGGTGCCGCTGTTTCCGTTTTTTATCATCAACATCGTGATGGCGCTGACGCCGATCCGCACCGTCACGTTTTACGTCGTCAGCCAGGTCGGCATGCTGGCGGGCACGCTGGTCTACATCAACGCCGGCACGCAGCTCGGGCAACTGCATTCCCTGAGCGGCATCGTCTC
>DASSNT010000106.1:0-10227 GCA_035701285.1 Gammaproteobacteria bacterium
CTGACGGCTGAATTCAACGTGCGCGGCGGCATTTATACGACGGTCGTTGCGGAACACCGCGCCGAAGGCTGGCAGGCACCGCCGGCGGTAACGCTTCCGTAAAGCTTATGTCTCTTTGCTCTTATCGTCATTCCCGCGAAAGCGGGAATCCAGAAACGGCGAAGCAAAGCCAATGGATTCCCGCTTTCGCGGGAATGACAGCATTAGCAGGGCGCCCCTCTCATGGTCGGTGAATTCAGCCACGGCGTCGGCGCGCTGATCAAGGGCTTCGGGCTGATGCTGCGGCCCGGCGTCAAACGCTATGCGGCGTTGCCATTCGCCATCAACTTCATCGTTTTCGCCGCCATCATCTGGTTCGGCGCGCACGAATTCGCCTACGCGGTGCAGTGGATCGAGGCGCAGCTTCCGGAATGGCTGGATTGGCTGAAATGGCTGCTGTGGGTGCTGTTCGGCGGTGTTGCGCTGCTGGTCGTCTTTTACTGTTTCACGTTCCTGATTTATATCGTCGGTTTCCCGTTCAATGTTTTCCTCGCCTCGCGGGTGGACCGGTCGCTTAACGGCCGCTCGATGAAGGGCGCCGAGGAAAGTTTCTGGCGCGGGTTCGGCGCCGACATGGGCTCGCTGGTACAGGTGCTGCGTTACCAGATCGTCTGGACCGTGATCGTCGCCGTGATCGGCCTCGTGCTGCTGTTTATCCCGGGTCTCAACCTGCTGGTGCCGGCGCTCTGGTTTGTCTTCGGCGCCTGGATGCTGGCGCTCGGGTACTCGGACCTGGCGCTCGGCCAGCGCGGCTACCGGTTCAAGTCGCAACGGCAGATTTTCGATCGCCACCGCGGCCGCGTGCTCGGCTTTGGCTGTGCGACAGCATTCGCCACCCTCTTCCCGATTCTGAATCTGCTGGTCATGCCCGCGGCGGTCGCCGGTGCGGTATGGTTGTGGCAGGACATTCCACCACGAAGCGAATGAAGAAGTTATTCGTTCTTGATACGAACGTGCTGATGCACGACCCGAGCGCCCTGTTCCGCTTTCACGAACACGACATTTTCCTGCCGATGGTAGTGCTCGAGGAACTCGACGCCGGCAAGAAAGGCCTGTCGGAGCCGGCCCGCAACGTGCGCCAGGTCAGCCGCTTCCTCGACGAAATGATGAAGAATGCCGCGCAAGCGGACATCAAGGACGGCCTCGTGATCGGCGGCACGCCCATAGCGAAGGCCGAAGGTGCCAACGGCGGGCGGTTGTTCTTCCAGACCGAATCGCTGGCCGCCGCGTTGCCTGACTCGCTGCCCGGCCGCACCCCGGACAACACGATACTCGCCGTCACGCTCGCGTTGCAGGACAAGCACGCCGATCTCAGCGTGACACTGGTATCAAAAGACATCAACCTGCGCATCAAGGCCGCAGTGCTGGGCATTCACGCCGAGGACTATTACAACGACAAGGCGCTTGAAGACGCCGACATGCTGTTTACGGGCATTGAAGCACTGCCGGCCGACTTCTGGGAGACGCACAGTCAGGACATGGAGTCGTGGCAGGAGAACGGCCGCGCGTTCTACCGCGTGCGGGGACCGAACAGCGCTGACTGGCATCCGCAGCAGTGTGTTTATCTGGAGGGTGAAGGCGGCATTGAAGCGGTCGTCCGCTCGGTCGAGGGCGACAGCGCGATCATCGAACGCGCAAACGATTACCGCGCGCCGCGCCATACCGTCTGGGGCATCAACCCGCGCAACCGCGAACAGAACTTCGCGATGAACCTGCTGATGGACCCGGACGTGGACTTCATCACGCTGCTGGGCGCGGCCGGCACCGGTAAAACGTTGCTCGCCCTCGCCGCCGGCCTCGCGCAGACATTCGAAAGCAACCTTTACCGCGAAATCATCATGACGCGCGTCACCGTGCCGCTTGCCGAAGACATCGGCTTCCTGCCCGGCACCGAAGAAGAAAAGATGACGCCGTGGATGGGCGCGCTGATGGACAACCTCGAAGTGCTGAGCCAGTCAGGCGAAGGCGGCGAATGGGGCCGCGCGGCGACCAACGACCTGCTGCGCAGCCGCATCAAGATTCGCTCGCTCAACTTCATGCGCGGGCGCACCTTCCTGAACCGTTACATCATCGTCGACGAAGCGCAAAACCTGACGCCCAAGCAAATGAAAGCGCTCATCACCCGCGCCGGCATGGGCACTAAAATAATCTGCCTCGGCAACATCGCCCAGATAGACACGCCTTACCTCACCGAAACAACGTCCGGTCTTACTTACGTCGTCGACCGCTTCAAGAACGGCGCCCACGCGGGGCACGTCACGCTGTTGCGGGGCGAGCGTTCGCGGCTGGCGGATTATGCGAACGAGGTTCTTTAAGCGGCACGAATTTCTTCGGCCCCGCCCATATACGGCCGCAGCACCTCAGGCACTTTGATCGAGCCGCCTTCCTGCTGATAGTTCTCCATGATGGCAAGCAGTGCGCGGCCGATCGCGACACCGGAGCCGTTCAGCGTGTGCAGCAACTCGGGCTTACCGGTTTCCGGGCTGCGCCAGCGTGCCTGCATGCGCCGTGCCTGGAACGCTTCGCAGTTGCTGCACGAAGAAATTTCGCGATAGCGGTTCTGGCCCGGCAGCCAGACTTCCAGGTCGTACGTCTTGGCGGCGGCGAAGCCGATGTCACCGGAGCAGAGATTCAGGACGCGGTACGGCAGCTCCAATGCCTGCAGCACCTTCTCGGCATGACTCGTCAGTTCTTCGAGCGCCTGGTATGAGTCGTCCGGCCGCACCAGCTGCACCAGCTCGACCTTGTCGAATTGGTGCTGACGAATCATGCCGCGCGTGTCCTTGCCGTAGGCGCCGGCTTCGGCGCGAAAACAGGGCGTGTGCGCGACGAGGCGGCGCGGCAGCTGATCCGCTTCGATAATGTCGCCGCGCGCCAGGTTGGTCAGCGGTACTTCGGCGGTTGGGATCAGGAAATAGCCACTGTCGCCGGCAAGCGCGAACAGGTCGTCCGCGAACTTGGGCAACTGGCCGGTGCCGGTCAGCGTTTCGGCGCTGACGAGATACGGCACGTACATTTCCTGATAGCCGTGCTCGCCGGTATGCATATCCAGCATGAACTGGGCGAGCGCGCGATGCAGTCGGGCGAGCGGTCCCCGCAGGACAACGAAACGCGCGCCGGCGAGCTTGCTGGCGGCTTCGAAATCCATCTTCCCCAGCCGTTCCCCGAGCGCGACGTGATCGGCCGGTTCGAAATCAAATTTCGGCGGCTCGCCCCAGCGACGAACTTCCTCGTTCGCGTTTTCGTCCGCGCCTTCGGGCACCGAATCGTTGAGCAGGTTCGGCAGGCTGAGGTGAATGTCGTCAAGCTGGGCCTGTACGTCGGCAAAGTCGGCTTCCGCTTTTTTGAGCTTGTCGCCTACCGCTTCCACCGCCTCGCGCAGCGGCGCGATGTCTTCGCCCGCCGCCTTGGCCTTGCCGATCGCGCGCGAGCGTTCATTGCGTTCGTTGCGCAGCGACTCGGTTTCCGTTTGCAGCGCCTTGCGGCGCGATTCGAGTTCGCCGTAGGCAGCGGTATCGAATTCGAAGCCGCGGCGTCGCAGGTTGGCCGCGACGGTGTCGAGGTCGTTTCTGAGTAGTTTTGGGTCAAGCATCGGTATTGTCTGCTTTAACAGTCGTACGGGCGTTTCTTACTCCTTCTCCCTCAGGGAGAAGGTTGGGATGAGGGAGATCAATTTCTTCCAAAATTCTATCAAGTACAGCATCGAAATCATTCAAAACCTGATGATTCCAGAACCTGATGACGCGATAACCACGCTTCTCGAGCCGGGCCGTCCCGCGTCTGATCCGCACCGCTCTGTTCCACGTGCTGACCACCGTCCAGTTCGATGATCAGCTTTTTGTCAAAGCAGACGAAGTCAACGATGAAAGATCCGATCGTTTCCTGGCGACGGAACTTATGGCCGTGGATATTGCGGCTGCGAAGCTTGCGCCAGAGTTTCCTTTCAGCTTCTGTCTGGTTCGACCGCAATTGACGGGCCAGTTGTTTCATTGATTTTTATCCCCTCACCTGAGGGAGAGGGGCTAAGAGTCGTTACTTCTTTTCTTGCGCTTTCCGGTCCCGCTCGCGCAGCGCCGTCAGTTTGTCTCCGATCTTGATTTCCAGACCGCGCGGCACCGGGTTGTAGTACCGCCGTTCGCCCATTTCATCGGGAAAATACGTCTCGCCGGCGGCGTAGGCATCCGGTTCGTCGTGCGCGTAGCGATAACGCTCGCCGTAGCCGAGCTCCTTCATTAGCCGCGTCGGCGCGTTGCGGAGTTTGACCGGGACCGGCAGCGAACCGCCCCGGCGCGCGTCCTCCTGCGCGGCGTGCAGCGCGGTGTAGACCGCGTTGCTTTTCGCCGCGCTGGCAAGATACACGACTGCCTGCGCCAGCGCGAGTTCGCCTTCGGGCGACCCCAGCCGCTCCTGTGCTTCCCATGCGTCGAGCGCGATGCGCAGCGCACGCGGGTCGGCATTGCCGATGTCTTCCGACGCCATGCGCACCAGGCGCCGGGCAATGTAGAGCGGATCGCAGCCGCCGTCGAGCATGCGCGCGAGCCAGTACAGCGCGCCGTCCGGCGACGAGCCGCGCACGGATTTGTGTAGCGCTGAAATCTGGTCGTAAAACGCGTCGCCGCCTTTGTCGAAACGTCGGAAGCCGCCGCCGATCGCGGCTGCAACCGCGGATTCCTCGACCTCGTGCTCGCCGACCGGTATCAGTTCGGCTGCCGCCTGCAGTAGATTAAGCGCCCGGCGCGCATCGCCGTCGGCCGCTTCTGAAAGCTTATCGCGCAATTCCGGCGACAGGATCAGGCTCTTGCCACCCAGGCCGCGCTCTTCATCGGCAAGCGCACGTTCGATTACCGCGCCGAGCTCTTCGCGCGTCAGCGATTTCAGCACGTAAACCTGGGCGCGTGACAGCAGCGCGTTGTTCAGTTCAAACGACGGGTTTTCTGTCGTCGCGCCGATAAACGTGAGGGTGCCGTCTTCGACGAAGGGCAGGAACGCGTCCTGCTGCGCCTTGTTGAACCGGTGTACCTCGTCAAGAAACAGCACCGTTGCGCGCTGCTCATCGCGGCGGACGGCCTCGGCCTGCGCCACCGCGGCGCGCACGTCCTTGACGCCGGCCATGACCGCCGACAGCGCAATGAATTCGGCATCCGATGTGGATGCGATCAGGCGAGCGAGCGTCGTTTTGCCGGTGCCGGGCGGGCCCCAGAAGATCAGCGAGTGCAGCCGTCCGCCAGCGAGAATGCGGGTCAAAGGCTTGCCTGCCCCGAGCAGGTGGGTCTGGCCGATCACCTCGTCGAGCGAGCGCGGCCGCATCCGGTCGGCGAGTGGTTGAGAATTCATTGAGGGAGAAGGAGCGGGATTCTTTCGCTCAATGGCCCGCTGAATTTGGAGCGCCAATGACGTCCGCGCCCGGCGGCGGTGTGAATTCGAACACCTTGTCGGCGATCGGCGGATTGCGGACGATGTTGTTGAACTCGATGCGCGTCACCTGGCCGAGATTGGCGCCGGTTAATTCCATCACCTGGATATTCTTCGGTCCGAGCCCGACGCGGATTTTGCTGAACGCCGCCCTGCTCGCCTTCGGCGTAAGGGTGACCCAGTCGAGGCCATCCTGCGTGCCGGCGTCGGTAACCTCGAATTGTTCGCGCAAGGAGCCCTGCCCGCTCAGCAACATCGCCGGGCTGCTGGCCAGCGTAGTCTTGAGCGGCTTGACCGTAACCTGCTCGAGTTCGGCGTCATAAATCCAGATGTGCTCGCCGTCCGCATCGATGACTTGCTCGTTCGGCGCGACGTAGTTCCAGCGGAACCGGTTCGGCCGCTTGATCAGCATTGTGCCGTGGGATTTGGTTGCGCCCGGCAGCGTCGAGTGCGTGACGGTCTGGATGAAGTCTGCTTTGAAAGTATGGACGTCGTTGAGGAAATGCTGCAGGCGATCGACGGCATCGCCGTTCGGGGCGGCGCTGGCTGAACAAGCGAGAAGGATAAGGATTGCGCAGAATCCGGTGCGCTTCATGACCATTCGTGTTTTCCGTTTGTACTCCCCTCACCCTAGCCCTCTCCCTGAGGGAGAGGGGATAAGACGGGGAAGAAAAAATCAGTCTTCCGGTGGCGGCGGCGCGAGCACTTCGCGCGAGCCGTTGGTTTCCAGTGGTCCGACAATGCCCGCCGCCTCCATGTCTTCGACCATGCGTGCCGCCCGATTGTACCCAATCTTGAGCCGCCGCTGGACGCCGGAGATCGACGCCTTGCGCGTCCTGGTAACGATGGCCACCGCCTGGTCGTAGAGCGGGTCCTGCTCGGAACCGCCGTCGTCGCCGAGCCCCGGAACCGCCGCGCTGTCGGCCGGCCCTTCCAGTATCTCGTCCAGGTAATGCGGCTCGCCGGCTGATTTCAAAGACGCCACGACACGATGGACTTCCGCATCGGAAACGAACGCGCCGTGCACGCGCTGCGGCAGACCGGTGCCGGGCGGCAGGTACAGCATGTCGCCGTGGCCCAGCAAAGATTCGGCCCCCATCTGGTCGAGAATCGTGCGCGAGTCGACACGCGCCGACACCTGGAACGCGATGCGCGCCGGGATGTTCGCCTTGATGAGGCCGGTGATGACGTCGACCGACGGCCGTTGCGTGGCGAGAATCAGGTGAATGCCGGACGCGCGCGCTTTCTGCGCCAGCCGCGCGATCAGTTCCTCGACCTTCTTGCCGACCACCATCATCATGTCGGCCAGCTCGTCGACGATCACGACCAGGTGCGGCAGCGTGTCCAGCGTCGGTATCTCGACATTCTCGTCCGCGAATTCCTCCGGCTTCGCCAGCGGATCGGGAATCGGGCTGCCCTTGGCGATCGCGTCCTTGACCTTGCGGTTGTAGCTCGCGATGTTGCGCACGCCCAGCGCCGCCATCAGCTTGTAGCGCCGCTCCATTTCGGCGACGCACCAGCGCAGCGCGTTGGCTGCCTCTTTCATGTCAGTGACCACCGGCGCGAGCAGATGCGGAATGCCTTCGTAAACGGACAGCTCCAGCATCTTCGGGTCGATCATGATCAGCCGGGTATCGGCCGCCGTGGTCTTGTAGAGCAGGCTCAGAATCATCGCGTTGATCGCGACCGACTTGCCCGCTCCGGTGGTGCCCGCAATCAGCAGGTGCGGCATCTTGCCCAGCTCGGCGACGATCGGGTGGCCGCTGATGTCCTTGCCGAGCGCGAGCGTCAACGGGCCGGCTGCCGAGTCGTAGGCTTTCGACCGCAGGATTTCGCCCAGCGTCACCAGCTCGCGTGTTTCGTTCGGAATTTCCAGCCCGACCACGGATTTGCCGGGGATCACTTCGACGACGCGCACGCTGATCGCCGACAACGCCCGCGCCAGGTCCTTGGACAGGTTACTGATCTGGCTGACCTTGACGCCCGCCGCCGGCTGCAGCTCGAAGCGCGTCACCACCGGCCCGGGATTGACGGCCACGACCTGCACGTCGACACCGAAATCCTTCAGCTTGAGTTCGACCTGGCGCGACATCGCTTCCAGCGCCGACTTCGAATAACCGGACTGCTTCGCCGGCGGATCGTCGAGCAGCGACAGCGGCGGCAGTTCGCCCGCCGCGACCGGCTCGAACAATGGCACCTGGCGCTCTTTCTCCACCCGCGGGCTCGGCTCGATCGGCCGAATCACCGGTTCGATCTTCGGCTTCGCCCGCTTCTCCCGCGCCACGCGCTCGGTCTTGACCGTCTGCTGCCGCGCCTTTCGCTCCCGCCGGCCGGCGAAAGCCTGCTTGATGCGCGCGACCCGGTTGCGCAGCATCTCGAGGCTGCTCACGACGCCGCGACCGATCAGGTCCATCACGCCGATCCACGACAGGCTGGTCGACAAGGTTACGCAGCCGAGGAACACGGCGATCAGCAGCAGCGTCGCGCCGATGTAGCTCAAGCCGCTCATCAGCGACAGGCCGATGGCGCGGCCGATCACGCCGCCCGCCGCCAGCCGGTCGAGCGGCAGGTGGTGCGGCGGCGCGGCGAAGTTCAAGGTAGCGAGCGCGCTGGCGGCCGCCAGACCGACCAGCAGCCCTGCGACGCGAACCGAGACGGCGAGCTTGGAAATCGTGGCTTCCGGCGGCCGGCGGCGAAACACCAGCCAGCCGGAATACGCGACCAGCACCGGGAACAGGTAGGCCGGATAGCCAAACACCAGCAAGAGCAGATCGGCGACCCAGGCGCCGACGCGGCCGATCGCATTGTGCACCGGTGCACCGGAACCACTGTGCGAAAAGCCGGGGTCGCCGGATGAATAGGTCGCCAGCGCGATCAGCAGCAACGCCGCAATCGCCAGAAAGACCAGCAGCGCGGATTCGCGCAGGCCGTTGCCGACCTGCGCGCCTACAAGCTGGGTGTCCGATCGTTTGCGGGTGGCTTGAGACACCTCATACCCCGAGTTAAGTGGTGTTCGTAAGCGATTATTTTTATTTAGATTAGCTTACTTCAACAATGCCGGATGGACAACCTTGCCGCCGGCCACGTTAATGCCTTTCTTGAGCGACTCGACCGACTCCCACCCGCCTTCAGCGAGACGGATCGCATACGGTGTAATCGCGGCCGACAGCGCCTGCGAGGCCGTACGCGGCACCGCACCCGGCATGTTGCTCACGGTGAAGTGCGTGACGCCTTCCCAGACGTAAGTCGGGTCATCATAAGTCGTCCCGCGCGTGGTTTCGACGCAGCCGCCCTGGTCCACGGAGATGTCGACGATCACGCTGCCCGGCTGCATCGCGCGGACCATGTCGGCGCTGATAACGTGCGGCGCGCGCTCGCCGGCGACCAGCACGGCGCCGACGACGATGTCGGCCTCCGCCACCGCGTCGGCGATGTCGGCGCTATGCGCATGCAGGCCGGTGACGTTGGGCCCCAGCCGACGCGCGGCTTCGAGCTTGTCGCGATCCATGTCGAAAACGGTGACTTCAGCGCCCAGCCCCGCCGCGACCACGGCAGAGTTGCTGCCCGCGACGCCGCCGCCGACGATCACGACCTTGCCACGCGGCGCGGCCGGCACGCCGCCCAGGAGCAGGCCCTTGCCGCCCTGCGGCTGGTGCAGCAGATGGGTGGCGACCTGCATCGACAGGCGGCCGGCGATGTCGCTCATCGGTGCCAGCAGCGGCAGCCGGCGGCGGTCGTCCTCGACGGTCTCGAATGCGACGGCGGTCAGGCCGATGTCGCACAGGCGCTGCGTGAGGTCCGGCAGCGCGGCGAGGTGGAGATAGCAGAACAGCAGGTGATCCTTGCGCAGGCGGTCGAGGTCGGGCGCGATCGGCTCTTTGACCTTGACGATCATCTCAGCCTGTTCGAACACCTCGTCGGCGCTTTCCAGCACCTGCACGCCCACCTTCTCGTACTGCTCATTCGCATAGCCGCTTTTGATGCCGGCGTCGGCCTCGATCATGACCGTATGGCCGTGCTTCACCAGCTCGGCGGCGGCGGCGGGCACCAGGCCGACGCGGCCTTCGCGCGGCTTCAGTTCGCGGGGAATACCTATGCGCATGGAATCTCCTTTACCGGCTCAGCCGGGTTGATAGAATAGCGGACTGGACAAACGGCAAGTCAATTTGCGTCAAAGGGATGAGCTACGCCTCTCCCCCTTTGGAACCCCCATCTAATGAGGCGCCCGCGGCTCACCGCGGGAAAACGGTAATTATACATGAGCAAGCATTGTCGAGTTTTGATTTTGGGCTCCGGGCCGGCGGGTTACACGGCGGCGGTTTACGCGGCACGCGGCAACCTGAACCCGGTGCTGATCACCGGCGTCGAACAGGGTGGCCAGCTGATGACGACCACCGACGTCGATAACTGGCCGGGTGACGTCAGCGGTCTGCAGGGCCCGGCGTTGATGGAGCGGTTGCGCCAGCACGCGGAGCGCTTCGACACCGACATCATCAATGACCATATCAATAAGGTTGATCTCGACCAGCGCCCGTTCTACCTCGAAGGCGACGGCGGCACGTATACGTGCGATGCGCTGATCATTGCGACCGGCGCGACCGCCAAGTACCTTGGTCTGCCTTCGGAAGACGCGTTCAAGGGCAAGGGCGTGTCGGCCTGCGCGACCTGTGACGGGTTCTTCTACCGTGGTCGTGAAGTGGCCGTTATCGGCGGCGGTAATACGGCGGTCGAGGAAGCGCTGTACCTGTCGAATATCGCGTCGAAGGTGACTGTCGT
>DASSNT010000107.1:0-5192 GCA_035701285.1 Gammaproteobacteria bacterium
ATGGACGCAAGGACGCAACAAATCGAACAACCGGAAATCACGCGCGACGACCCGCAGTGGTACAAGGACGCAGTCATCTACCAACTGCACGTCAAAGCGTTCTTTGATTCCAATAACGACGGCGTAGGCGACTTTGCCGGCCTCGCCGCCAAGCTGGACTACCTCCAGGAACTGGGCGTCACCGCCATCTGGCTGCTGCCGTTCTACCCCTCTCCGCTACGGGACGACGGCTACGACATCGCCGACTACCGCCGCGTGAACCCGAGCTACGGCCAATTGCGCGACTTCCGCCAACTCGTGCGCGAATGCCATCGCCGCGGCCTGCGCGTCATCACCGAACTCGTCGTCAACCACACCTCCGACCAGCACCCGTGGTTTCAGCGCGCGCGCTACGCGAAGCCCGGCTCCGTCTATCGCAACTTCTACGTCTGGAGCGACACTGAACAGCGCTACCAGGACACGCGCATCATCTTCCTGGACACCGAACGCTCCAACTGGTCCTGGGACACCGAAGCGCAAGCGTATTACTGGCACCGGTTCTATTCCCACCAGCCGGATCTCAACTACGACAACCCGCGCGTCTTCAAGGAAATCACCCGCGTGCTGCGCTACTGGCTCGACATGGGCGTCGACGGCATGCGCCTCGACGCCGTGCCATACCTCGTCGAACGCGAAGGCACCAACAACGAAAACCTGGCGGAAACACACGACGTCCTGAAAAAAATCCGCGCCGAAGTCGACGCGCGTTTCCCCGACCGCATGCTGCTCGCGGAAGCCAACCAATGGCCCGAAGACGTGCTGCCGTACTTCGGCGACGGCGACGAATGCCACATGGCGTTCCATTTCCCGCTGATGCCGCGCATCTACATGGCCATCGCGCAGGAAGATCGCCACCCGGTCACCGACATCATGCGCCAGACGCCCGACATACCCGACAACTGCCAGTGGGCAATCTTCCTGCGCAATCACGACGAACTCACGCTCGAAATGGTGACCGAACGCGAGCGAGATTATTTGTGGCAGGTCTATGCCCACGACCGGCGCATGCGCATCAATCTCGGTATCCGCCGCCGCCTCGCGCCGCTGATGGACAACGACCGCCGCAAAATCGAGTTGATGAATGGCCTGCTGTTCTCGCTGCCGGGCACCCCGATCGTCTACTATGGCGACGAAATCGGCATGGGCGACAATGTCTTCCTCGGCGATCGTGACGGCGTGCGCACGCCGATGCAGTGGTCGCCGGACCGCAACGGCGGCTTTTCAAAAGCCGACCCGCCGCATTTGTACCTGCCGCCGATCATGGACCCGATCTACGGCTACGAAGCGCTCAATGTCGAAGCCCAGGCGCGTTCGCCGGCCAGCCTTTTGAACTGGACCAGGCGCATGATAACGGTGCGTCAGCGCCAGCGCGCGTTCGGCCGCGGCACGATCCGCTTCCTGTTCCCCGGCAACCGCAAGATTCTGGCCTACCTGCGCGAATACGGCGACGAGGCAATCCTGTGCGTGTTCAACCTGTCGCGCGCGGCGCAGGCGGTCGAGCTGGATCTCGCGCGCTTCAAGGGCCGCGTGCCGATCGAATTATCCGGCCGCAGCGCATTTCCGCCGATCGGCGAACTGTATTACCTGCTGACCTTGCCGGCTTACGGCTTTCACTGGTTCCTGCTCGAAAAAGAAGAAGCGGTGCCCGACCGGCACCAGCCGCCGCAGGCCGCTCCCGAGTTCGTTACGCTGGTCGCGCGCAGCGGCATTCGCGACATCGTGCGCCAGCCGGCGCGGCGGCAGCTCGAAAGCGACATCCTGCCGGAGTTTCTCGCACGCCAGCGCTGGTTCGCGGCCAAGGGCGAGCGTATCGAAAGCGCGGCAATCGTCGCCTGCACGGAGCTGGCCGACAACGCACTGCTGATGCAGACAGAAGTCACGCTGTCCGGGGGCGGCACGCAGCGCTATTTCGTGCCGCTTGCCCTGGCCGGCGAAGAGTCCGATGGCGCGGCGCACGTGCTGTTGCCGTACACACTCGCCCGCTTGCGCCGCGGGCAGCGGCTGTGGGCGCTGGTCGATGCGGCGGCCGCCGACAGCTTCGTGCGCGCGCTCATCGCCGCCATTCGCGAGCAGCGGGAAATCAAGGTGGAAACGGCCCGGCTGGTATGCGAGCCGACGGAGCGGCTTGCGGCGATCGACGCCGGGCCGGAATCTGCGATCAGCCGCCTGGGCGCGGACCAGAGTAATTCGTCGATTCGCATCGGCGACGCAATGATGCTGAAGCTCTATCGCAAGCTGACGGCGGGAGCGCACCCGGAAATGGAAGTCGGCCGTTTCCTGACCCGCGTCGGCTTCGGCAACACGCCGCCATTGCTCGGCACCGTCGAGCGTGTCGATGCGGACGGGACGACCACCGCGCTGGCCGTGCTGCAGGGCTTCGTCGAAAACCAGGGCGATGGCTTTCGGGAAACGGTGGAGCACCTGGAACGGCGGCTGGAAGAGCAGGCGCTGGCCGCCCCGGCTGACGATGAGAGCGACGCGCCGTCGCTGCATGACTTTTTCGTCAACCTGATCGGCACGCTGGGCCGCCGCACCGCGGAACTGCATCATGCGCTGGCGACCGACACCGGCGATCCGGCGTTCGATCCGGAGCCGGTTCGAGCCGCCGATATCCGCGCCTGGCGGACGGCGGCGCGCAAGCAGGCGAACCAGGCTTTCGCGACGCTGAAGCGCGTGCGCAAAAACCTGTCCGAGCCGGCGCGTGCGATGGTCGATGCGCTGGCGGAGCGCAAGGCGGAATGTCTCGCAGTCATCGACAGCCTTTCCGCCGGCAGTTACGACGCCGCGAAAACGCGTATCCACGGCGACTACCACCTGGGCCAGGTGCTGGTGGCACAGAACGACTGGGTCATTCTCGACTTCGAAGGCGAGCCGGCGAAGACACTGGCCGAACGGCGCGGCAAATACTCGCCGCTGCGCGACGTCGCCGGCCTGTTGCGGTCGCTCGACTACGCCGCCTGGACCGCGCTCGGCAAGCTGGATCGCGAGGCCAAGCCACCCGGCGAGATGGTGGTCGGGTTTGCCCGAGAGTGGCGCGACGCGGCGGCGCAATCGTTTCTGACGGCTTATCACGAGGCCATTCTCGGCGCGCGGAGCTGGCCGGACGACGCGGTCGCCGCGCGCCGCTGGCTGGATTTGTTCATGCTGGAAAAGGCCTGCTACGAGATCGTGTATGAGGCCAACAACCGGCCGGATTGGGTGCCGATTCCGGTGCGCGGCGTGATGGAGGTGCTGGATGCGCATGAATAGGACGGGGTTCGGGATTCGGGGTTCGGGATTCGGGGGTGGAAGAGCGCGATCTGGCGGTCTGCTCTTTGTCCTGTTGCGGCCCGGCTGCGAGAACAATCTGCAGGAAAAATTCTTGCTCTTGCCCGAACCCCGAACCCCGAACCCCGAATCCCGGACATGGACAAACCAATGACGTCATCGGTGCAACAACCGCGCGGCCTCGACCCCGCCATCGAAGCCCTCGTCACCGGCGATAACGGCGACCCGTTCGCGTTGCTCGGTCCGCACCCATCCGCCAATGGCCGCGTCACCGTCCGCGTATTCCTGCCCGACTCCATTCAGCTCAGCCTGACCGGCCCGCGCGGCGGCAAGCTGGCCGACTGCAAACGTATTCATCCCGCCGGCCTATGGGAAGCGACGCTCGCCAAACCGACCCGCTACCGCCTGCACGCGCAGGTGCCGGGCGGCGAGTTCGATTGTGAGGATGTCTATCGCTTCGGTGCGGCGCTGGGCGATCTCGACGTCCACCTGCTGGCCGAGGGTCGCCACTTGCGCAACTTTGAGCGCCTCGGCGCGCATCCCGCCGAAATGGACGGCGTGGCCGGCACCGCGTTCGCGGTCTGGGCACCGAACGCGCGCCGGGTCAGCGTGGTCGGCGACTTCTGCAACTGGGACGGCCGCCGCCTGCCGATGCGCCGCCGCCACGAGTGCGGCGTCTGGGAACTGTTCGTGCCGCACGTCGGCGCGGGCGCGATCTATAAATACGAAATCAAAAGCCGCGACGGCGCGCTGCTGCCGCTGAAGGCCGACCCATACGGCTTTTACGCCGAGCACCCGCCGCGCACCGCGTCGGTCGTGCAGCCGCTCGCCGAATCGGCCTGGCAGGACGACGCGTGGATGACGGCGCGCGCCGCGACCCATGCGCTGTCCGCGCCGGTGTCGATCTACGAAGTCCACCTCGGCTCGTGGCGACGCGCCGACGGCAACCGCTACCTGACCTACCGGGAACTCGCCGACACGCTGGTGCCCTACGTCAGGGAGATGGGCTTTACGCACATCGAACTGATGCCGATCAGCGAATACCCGTTCGACGGTTCCTGGGGCTACCAGCCGATCGGCCTTTACGCACCCACCAGCCGTTTTGGCACGCCGGAAGACTTCAGCCACTTCGTCGACCGCTGCCACCGCGAAGGCATCGGCCTGCTGCTCGACTGGGTGCCGGGGCACTTTCCGACCGATCCGCACGGCCTGGGCCAGTTCGACGGCACGCACCTCTACGAGCACGCCGACCCGCGCCAGGGTTTCCATCAGGACTGGAACACGCTGATCTTCAATTACGGCCGCCGCGAGGTGCTGAACTACCTGCTCGGCAACGCGCTGTTCTGGCTGGAGCGCTATCACATCGACGGTCTGCGCGTGGACGCGGTGGCGTCGATGCTGTACCTCGACTACAGCCGCAAGGCGGGCGAGTGGCTGCCCAACCGCTTCGGCGGGCGGGAGAACCTCGAGGCCATCGATTTCCTCAAGCAGATGAACGAACAGGTGTTCGGCCAGCACCCGGGGGCGACCACCGTGGCCGAGGAGTCGACCGCGTGGCCGGGCGTGTCGCGGCCGACGTATCTCGGCGGGCTGGGATTCGGCTACAAGTGGAACATGGGCTGGATGCACGACACGCTGGCCTATATGCAGGAGAATCCGATACACCGGCGCTGGCATCATCACGGCCTGACGTTCGGGTTGCTGTACGCGTTCAGCGAGAACTTCATCCTGCCGCTGTCGCACGACGAGGTGGTGCACGGCAAGGGCTCGCTCATCGGTAAGATGCCCGGCGACCGCTGGCAGCGGTTCGCGAACCTGCGCGCATATTTCGGTTTCATGTGGGCACACCCGGGCAAGAAGCTGTTGTTCATGGGCGGCGAGTTCGC
>DASSNT010000108.1:0-8856 GCA_035701285.1 Gammaproteobacteria bacterium
CAACGCGGTCAAGGTGACGCTGGGCCCGAAGGGCCGCAACGTGGTGCTCGACAAGAGCTTCGGCGCGCCGACCGTCACCAAGGACGGCGTTTCCGTCGCCAAGGAAATCGAGCTGAAAGACAAGTTCGAGAACATGGGCGCCCAGATGGTCAAGGAAGTCGCCTCCCAGACTTCCGATGAGGCCGGCGACGGCACCACTACCGCCACCGTGCTGGCGCAGGCGATTCTGCGCGAGGGCATGAAGGCCGTGGCCGCGGGCATGAACCCGATGGATCTCAAGCGCGGTATCGACAAGGCCGTGGCCGCCGCCACCGCCGAACTCAAGAACCTGTCCAAGCCGTGCAAGGACGACAAGGCGATCGCGCAGGTCGGCACGATTTCGGCGAACTCCGACGAGAAGATCGGCAAGATCATCGCCGACGCGATGCAGAAGGTCGGCAAGGAAGGCGTGATCACTGTCGAGGAAGGCTCCGGTCTTGATAACGACCTCGACGTGGTCGAGGGCATGCAGTTCGACCGCGGTTATCTCTCGCCGTACTTCATCAACAATCAGCAGAGCATGAGCGCGGAGCTCGAAAACCCGTACATCCTGCTCCACGACAAGAAGATCTCGAACATTCGCGATCTGCTGCCGGTGCTGGAAGCGGTGGCCAAGTCGAGCCGTCCGCTGCTGATCGTGGCTGAAGACGTCGAAGGCGAAGCGCTGGCGACGCTGGTGGTCAACACCATTCGCGGCATCGTCAAAGTCGCGGCCGTCAAGGCGCCGGGCTTCGGCGACCGCCGTAAGGCCATGCTCGAAGACATCGCCACGCTGACCGGCGGCACCGTGATCTCCGAGGAAGTCGGCCTGTCGCTCGAAAAGGCGACGCTGAACGACCTCGGCACCGCGAAGAAGGTGCAGATCACCAAGGAAAACACCACGATCGTCGATGGCGGCGGCAAGGGCGAGGACATCAAGGGCCGCGTCGAGCAGATCCGCAAGCAGATCGAGGAAGCGACTTCCGACTACGACAAAGAGAAGCTGCAGGAGCGCGTCGCCAAGCTGGCCGGCGGCGTGGCCGTCATTAAAGTCGGCGCCGCGACCGAAGTCGAAATGAAGGAAAAGAAGGCGCGTGTCGAAGACGCCCTGCACGCGACTCGTGCGGCCGTCGAGGAAGGCATCGTTCCGGGCGGCGGCGTCGCGCTGGTGCGCGCGCTGAAGGGTCTGGAAAGCCTGACCGGCGACAACGACGAGCAGAATACCGGCATTTCGATTCTGCGCCGGGCGATGGAAGAGCCGCTGCGCCAGATCGTCGTCAACTCCGGCGGTGCTGCCGACGTGGTGCTGGCCGACGTGATCAAGAACAAGGCCAACTACGGCTTCAACGCCTCGACCGGTCAATTCGGTGATATGGTCGAACTCGGCATTCTCGACCCGACCAAGGTCACGCGTACTGCGCTGCAGAACGCGGCATCGGTGGCAGGTCTGTTGATCACGACCGAGGCGATGATCGCCGAACTGCCGAAGGAAGACGAGCCGGCCGGTGGCGCCCCTGACATGGGCGGCATGGGCGGTATGGGCGGCATGATGTAAATCGCGCCGTTTCAGTCGCAGTAAAAAGCCCCGCCTCGGCGGGGCTTTTTTTATGGCTGAACGAAATCCCCCTCTAACTCCCCTTCCTCGCTACGCGAGCAACGGGGAGAACAAGAGCGACTTAGTCCGGCAGCGGCGCTAGCCTCTTGCACTCCCCTTTGCCGGCGCAGCCGGGAAGGGGGAGCTGGAGGGGGATTCTTCGTCCCGTGCGCAAACGCCGCAAATTTGCGAGACTAAGCCACTTCCTCAGGTCCATCCCGGAGTCGTAATGACTAAACTGCTCGTGCCCGCCTGCGTTGCGCTGCTGGCCGTGACCGTCGCCGGTTGCGCCAGTACCTTTGCAAGCCGCACCAATACCAATACCAACGTCGCCAAAGCCACGATGAACTATCCTGAAGCCCGCCGCTCCGATCACGTCGATACCTATTTCGGCACCGAGGTGCACGACCCGTACCGCTGGATGGAAGACGTGGATTCGCCGGAGGTGCAGCAGTGGGTCGCGGCCGAAAATGCCGTCACGCAACCCTATCTCGATCAGCTGGCGGGGCAGGACTGGCTCAAGCAGCGCCTTACGGAACTCTGGCAGTACGAGCGCTGGGGCGTACCGATTGAGCGTGGCGGGAAATATTTCTACACCCACAACGACGGCCTGCAGGACCAGAGCGTCCTGTTCGTCGCCGACGATCTCGGTCAGGCTGGACGCGTGCTGATCGATCCGAACCATTTTCGCGCCGACGCCACCAACTCGCTGGCGCGCTGGACGCCGAGTTGGGACGGCACATTGCTGGCCTACGCGGTTTCCAACGGCGGCTCCGACTGGACGACATTGCACGTGCGCAATGTCGAGACCGGCAAGGACCTGCCGGACGTGATCGACTACACCAAATTCACCAGTGCCGCCTGGACGCACGACAACAGCGGCTTCTACTACAGCCGCTATCCGTCGGATGGCGAAGGTCGCGCGGACGACTCGAAGCCGGTCAGCATCTATTACCACGCGCTGGGTACACCGCAAAGCGAGGACCGCCAAGTGTACGCGCTGCCGGAAACGCCGGAGCGCAACCCCTACGCGACAGTCACCGAAGACGGTGACTACCTGATCATCAACGTCGAGCACGGCTACAACGCCAATGCGGTCTACTACAAAAAACTGGGCGAGGCCGACGCACAAGTGGTTCGCCTGCTCGACGACTGGGATGCGCTCTACACCTTCATCGGCAACGACGGGGCCGTGTTCTACTTCGCGACTACCAACGACGCGCCGCGCGGCCGCGTGATTGCGGTCGACATCCGGTCGCCTGACCCGAAGCACTGGCGCACAATCATTCCGGAGCAGGCCGAGACCCTGAGTTCGGTACATTTCACCGGGGGCATGTTTTTCGCCGAGTATTTGAAAGACGCGCATTCGCTGGTGCGGGTTTATAACCATTACGGCGACCACGTCCGCGACGTCGACCTGCCCGGTCTCGGCAGCGCCGGCGGCTTCGCCGGCCCGAGCGACGCGACGCAGACGTTCTACGCCTACACCAGCTTTACGACGCCGCCGGCCATCTACCGCTACGATATCGCGAGCGGCAAGAGCGACATCTATCGCGATACGAAGGTGCCGGTCGACGATCTCAATTCTTTCGAGGTCGAGCAGGTTTTCTATACCAGCAAGGACGGCACCCGGGTGCCGATGTTCATCGTCCACAGGAAGGGTCTCAAGCTCGACGGCAACAACCCGACGCTGCTGTACGGCTACGGCGGCTTTGATATCTCGCTGACGCCGTACTACAGTCCGGCACGCATGGCGTGGCTGGAAATGGGCGGCGTGTTTGCGATGGCGAATCTTCGCGGCGGTGGTGAGTACGGCGAAGCGTGGCATCTGGCCGGCACCAGGCTCAACAAGCAGAACGTGTTCGACGATTTCATCTACGCGGCGAAGTATCTTGAGAGCCACGGTTACACGCGGCCCGACAAGCTCGCGATTCACGGCGCGTCCAACGGCGGCCTGCTGATCGGCGCGGTGCTGACCCAGCAGCCGCAACTGTTCGGTGCGGCGCTGCCGGCTGTCGGCGTGATGGATATGCTGCGCTACCAGACAGCCAATGCCAACGCTGCCGGCTGGGCCAGCGATTACGGGACGTCGCACGACAGCAAGGCAATGTTCGAGGCGCTGTATGCGTACTCGCCGGTGCACAACGCCGAGCCGGGCACCTGCTATCCGCCGACGCTGATTACCACCGCCGATCATGACAACCGGGTCGCGCCGTGGAACAGCTTCAAGTTTGCGGCGGCAATGCAGCACGCCCAGAGTTGCGACAACCCGATGCTGATTCGGATCGAGACGCGCGCCGGCCACGGTGCCGGCAAGCCGACCTGGATGGTGATCGAGGAAATCGCCGATCAATATGCTTTCCTGGTGCACGCGCTGGATATGCCGGTGCCGGGCGAGAAGGACTGAGCTGTAGGAGCGAGCGGTGCTCGCGAATCGATCTTAATCGCGGCCAGCGGCCGCTCCTGCGGACTGCCCTCTCCGCCTCGAGGGGGAGAGGGCATATGGAGGTAGAGGAGCCGATGAACAAATACGTTTCGCGGAACGATCAGGCGGATCGGCTGCGAATCGCGCAGGAAGCGGCGCGGATCCTCGCGGAGGAAGGCGTCCGCGACTTTCTGCTCGCCAAGCGCAAGGCAACCGAGCGGCTGGGAATGGATGCGCGCAGCCGTAACCTGCCAACCAACCGCGAGATTGAAGACGCGTTAGCCGAGCATCACCGCCTGTTTCACGCCGATACTCACGAGCGGCGCCTGCGGGAGCTGCGCGAAGCGGCCCGGCGGGCGATGCGGCTGCTTGCGCCATTCAATCCAAGGCTGGTGGGCGGCGTGCTGAGCGGGCTGGCGGCGGAACACGCGCCGGTGCAGTTGCACCTGTTTGCCGATGCCGCCGAGCAGGTGG
The DNA here is from genome assembly GCA_035701285.1 of Gammaproteobacteria bacterium. Lineage (GTDB taxonomy): Bacteria > Pseudomonadota > Gammaproteobacteria > Natronospirales > DASSBR01 > DASSBR01. The sequence continues at coordinate 4,512 of DASSNT010000108.1, forward strand.
CGATTCACCTGATGGATCGGCAGATTCAGTACGAACTGGATGAGCGCAGGCTGAAGCAGCCGCGCGGTGAAGGCCAGAACTATCCACTGTACTGCTTCATGCTGGCGGACGTGGTGATCGAGGCGACGGTGTTTCCGTACAACGCGATCCGCCAGGCACCGGCCAGCCCGGTGGACGGCAAGCCGATGAAGCGGGCGGCCTTGGAGGAGGTTGAGGCGCTGCTGGATGCGGGCTGAATGTAGGCCGGCATAAGCCGCGAAGCGGCGTTGCCGGCATCTTCGCCATTGCCCGCAACGCTCGCGCTGCGCGCGATCTTATGCGGGCCTACATTGATTAGCGCTTCGCGATATCCACGTAATCCCGCTGCTGCGGCCCGGTGTAGAGCTGCCGCGGCCGGCCGATCGGCATCTTCTGCGACACCATCTCGCGCCAGTGCGCGACCCAGCCGACGGTGCGCGCGATTGCGAACATCACCGTGAACATGTCGGTCGGAATGCCGAGCGCCTTATAGATGATGCCCGAGTAGAAATCGACGTTCGGGTACAGCTTCTTCTCGACGAAGTATTCATCCTTGAGCGCGATTTCCTCGAGCCGGAGCGCCAGTTCCAGCAGCGGATCGTCTTGCTTGCCAAGCCGATCGAGCACCTTGTGGCACATGTCCTTGATGACCGTCGCGCGCGGGTCGAAGTTCTTGTAAACGCGGTGGCCGAAGCCCATCAGCCGGAACGGATCGTCCTTGTCCTTGGCGCGGGCTATGTATTTGTCAATGTTGTCCTTGCTGCCGATCTGGTTGAGCATCGACAGCACCTTCTCATTCGCTCCGCCATGGGCTGGGCCCCACAGGCAGGCGATGCCGGCCGCGATCGCGGCGTACGGGTTGGTGCCGGAGCTGCCGGCCAGCCGCACCGTCGAGGCACTCGCGTTCTGCTCGTGGTCGGCGTGCAGGATGAACAGCAGGTCCAGCGCCTGCGCCGCGACTTCGTCGATCTCGTACTTATCGCTCGGCACCGAAAAGAACATATTGAGCAGGTTCTCGCAGTAGCCGAGGTCGTTGCGCGGGTAGACGAACGGCTGGCCCACCGAGCGCTTGTAGGCCGCGGCGGCCATCGTCGGCATCTTGGCAATTATGCGGTGTGCGAACAGGTCGCGGTCCGCCGGGTTATGGATGTCCATGCTGTCGTGGTAGAACGCGGACAGCGAGCCCACCACGGCCGTCATCATCGCCATCGGCGGCGCATCGTAGTGGAAGCCGTTGTAGAACCGGCGCAGCGACTCGTTGAGCATCGAATGGTTGTTCAGCGAGTCTTCGAAGGCGTTAAGCTCGTCCGCCGTCGGCAGTTCGCCTTTCAGGAGCAGGTAGCTGACTTCGAGGAAATTGCTGCTCTGGGCGAGCTGCTCGATCGGGTAGCCGCGGTACAGCAACACGCCCTGTTCGCCGTCGATGTAGGTGATCGCGCTTTCGCAGCTCGCTGTCGACTTGAAGCCGGGGTCGAAGGCCAGCAACTGGTGCTGGTTATACAGCTTGGTGATGTCAAAGGCGGACGCGCCGATTGCCGGCTCAAGGCCTTCGAGTTCGATGGCTTCACCGCCATCCGGGCCAGTCAGTTTGTAGGTCTTGTTGCTCATCTGAAACTCCTGCGAGCGGGCGAACGCCGGAACCCTGGTCAAAGGTCCTGTTCAAAAACCGGAGTGGTCGGGACGGCGCAGCGGACTGGGCTCATGCGCGGTAAGGCGTGATTATAAGCGAAATTACCCGCCGGATGCAGGCGCCGCCTCTTCAAGCACCGTCAGCGCCGCCGGATGATGCACGACGATTTCAGGTTCGCCGTGATAGTCCTGTTGCCAGCCGCGCACAAGTACGCGGCTTCCCGCCAGCGCCTCCAGCGATTGGCGAAAATAACTTCGGTTCGCCGCCGGAATCCAGACGTTCAGGCTGTGATCGAGCCTCAGCAGCGTGCCGGGTCGTTTGACCGATACATCGGTCACGCGGCCGCGCACGATTTCAAAGCCGGCGCCGAGCGGACGGGCAGCATCGTGAACGACGTGTGCATCGAGTGCCCATAATCCGCGGCCGGCCCGTCGCGCCGCGCGTTCGGCGGCGACGTAGCAGGTGCTGCGGCGGACGTTGGGCGGAATTGCGATCACGGCCGCGAGCCCTGCTTCGAGCAGCACGCGGGAGACATCCTGTCCGGCCGCGTAGACGTGCGCGAGCGTGCGGCCATAATGATCGCGGCGTTCCGGGCCGGCGCTCCAGGCAATCCGTTCGTCCGCAGCCGTCAGCAGGCGCGTCAGTCGCTCGCGGGCGGCGCGGGCGTAGGGTTCGTCAGGCGCGCCGTCGTGGCCGATTTCTGGCGCGTTGAGGCCGATGATCCGGATATGCCGGCCGCTGTCGAGAATCAGCGTGTCGCCGTCGATCACGTAGCGGACGCGGGCGTGGTGAAGCGTTCCGAGCGCACTGCAATCAGCGGCGAGAGCCGCGGCCGGCGCGAACAGCGCGATGCAGACAGTCAGACATAAAAAAGGGCGCAGTAAAGCGCCCTTGGAAAGCTTTGTCCGCATGGACCCGTCGCTTAACCGTACTTGCGCCGGAATTTGTCCACGCGACCGGCGGTGTCGACGATCTTCTGCTTGCCGGTGAAAAACGGGTGGCACTGCGAGCATACTTCGACGTGCAGGTCGTGGCCCGCCGTGGAGCGCGTCTTGAACGAATCGCCGCAACTGCAGGTCACGGTGACTTCTTTGTACTCAGGATGAATATCGGGTTTCATCGTCGCCTCGGAATCCGGTGGTGCGAGCCGCCTTGCGCTGACCGATCAGGCAGGCGCTCGAAGTAAATCGAATCGCGCAGTATACCGGCCGGATGCGGATTCAGCAATATCCCGGAGCCCTTGAATGACTGGCATGTCGGGATTTCCCGACAGGCGGCGAAGGCTTAGGCTGTGCGGGTGAGGCGGATTATCATGATTCATGGCTAAGCGACTGTTCCTTAAAGCGAAACCCGCTTATCCACAAAAACTGTGGATAACTCTGTGGAAGAATCAGGCCGGCGAGGGCCGAAGGCGCGTCGGCAGAGGCTTTCGATTAAAACGGTCAAAACTTGGACAATGGAATTAATCATTTTACTTTCAAAGGGTTGGATAGGGGTGGCCTGATATTTTGGCGCCGTCCAGGCCGCCGGAAGCGGCCGGTTTTACGCGTTCCCCGCTTTGTGCATAAGGTCGCTGGCGCGACATCAGGGAAACCACTGGATTACGCGGGCACGCACGGTATACTAGCGCCTCGAACAAGATCCAACCGACAGGTATAGTTCATGCAACGTTACAAGATTTTGACTGCTCTGGCCGCCGCGGCGGCTCTTTTTGTCAGCAGCGCTGCTTTCGCCGCTACGCCCAAGATCGGGGTCATCGACGTGAGCTACATCATCTCGCATTCGAAGCGGGGACAGGCCGCGAGCGACGCGCTCAAGGCCCTGTACAACAAGAAGAAAGAATCGCTCGACAAGGAGAAGGCGAGCCTGGCCGCTACGCAGCAGGATCTCAAGGACGTTAAAGACAAGGAATCCGACGCGTTCAGAAAGCAGGTCTCCGAGTTCCAGCAGTCCGCCAGCGCCTTCCAGCAGCATCTGCAGGAAAGCCAGAACGAAGTCGAGCAGCGCCGGGCCGAGTTGTTCAAGCCGATTATCGAGGACATGAAGAAGGTTGTGGATACCTACGCCAAGGACCACGACTACACGCTGATTCTGAACCAGACGACCGATGCGGTCGCGTTCGCTGTGGATACGTACAACCTTAACGACGAGATCGTCGCGGCGCTGGACAAGTACGAAGGCGGGAAGTAAGCCTCCGGCGGGAATCAGCCGCATGAAAAGGATCTTCACGGCTATTCCGCTTCTGGCTGCTACCATTGCGCCGGCAGCCGCGTCGATGCAACTCAAGTCGCCGGCGTTCGATGCCGGCGACGCCATTCCCGTTCGTTATACCTGCGACGGCGAGAGCGTTTCGCCGCCGTTGCACTGGGGCGGTGTGCCTGCCGGTGCGCGGTCGCTGGCGCTGATCGTGGACGATCCGGATGCGCCGGGCGGCACTTTCGTCCATTGGGTGCTGTACAACCTGCCGCCGTCGGTGACGCACCTGAATGCGGGCGTGACGCCGGAACAGGGCGCACATGGCGCTCGCTTCGGCATCAACAGTCGTGGCCAGGCTGCCTACGCCGGCCCCTGCCCACCCTCCGGTGTGCATCATTATCACTTCAAGCTCTATGTGCTCGATACGCGCCTGCCGGCGCGGGGGCATATGACGAAGGCTGCGTTATTGCAGGTGATGCAGGGGCATCGGGTGGGTATGGC
>DASSNT010000109.1:0-25438 GCA_035701285.1 Gammaproteobacteria bacterium
GGGAGTAGACGACGAAGCCTTCATGCGCCGCGCACTCGAACTTGCGGCGCGCGCCGAAGCCGACGGCGAAGTACCGGTCGGCGCGGTGCTGGTGAAAGACGGGGAGGTCGTCGGCGAAGGCTGGAATCATCCGATCGGCGCGCACGATCCGACGGCGCACGCGGAAATCGCCGCATTACGGGATGGCGCCAGGGCGCTCGCAAATTACCGGCTTCCGGGCACCACCCTCTATGTCACTCTCGAACCCTGCGCAATGTGTGTCGGCGCGATTGTGCATGCCCGCGTGGCGCGGGTGGTATTCGGGGCGCGCGATCCAAAAGCGGGGGCGGCTGGCAGCGTGACCGACATTTTCGGGCTGCCGCAGCTGAACCATCGCGTCGCGGTCGAGGGCGGGATGCTGGCGGCCGAGGCGAGCGCGCAGCTTCGGCAGTTTTTCGCTGCGCGACGCTAGCTATTCCGACGACGCGGTAACCGTGCCGGTTTCGTCGGTCGTGCTCTTCGGCTGGCTCGTAATCCAGTTCAGGATGCTGTAGTAGCTGCGGATATTGGCGACGTAAATCAGCGGCTGCTCGCCGCGCGCGTACCCGTACTTCGTTTGCGAATACCATTTCTTCTCGGTCAAGAGCGGCAGGCTGGCGCGCACGTCGATCCACCGGTTTGGATTGCCGCCGCGCTCGCGGGTGATCTCGCGCGCGTCGAAGATGTGCCCGATGCCCACGTTGTAGGCCGCGAGCGCCATCCAGGTGCGATCCGGTTCGTGCACTTCATCCGGAATGCGCGCCTTCATCAGTGAAAAGTATTGCGCGCCGCCGAGAATGCTCTGCTCAGGATTGATGCGGTTTTCGATGCCGAGATCGCCGGCCGTGCCCAGCGTCAGCATCATCACGCCGCGCACACCGGTCGGCGAGACGGCATGCGGATCCCAGTGCGATTCCTGGTAACCGATCGCGGCCAGCAAGCGCCAGTCGATGCCGGTATTTTCGGCCGCATCCTGGAACCACGGCTGGTAGTCAGGCAGCAGCGTCTTGATGTCGTGAATGAACGTGCGCGTGCCGACGTAATCGAAGTCATCGCTCGCGCCATAGTAGCGTTCGACAATCTGGGCGAGCTTGCCGTCCGCGCGAATGCGGGAAAAGAACGCAACAGCCGCGTTGTAGAGGCTGAGGTCATCGGTGCGACGGAATGCCCAGGCAATCGGTTCGGGCGGCTTGAGATCGAACGCGGCGCGCAATTCAGGATAATAGCGCCGGTCGAGTGCGAACTCGTTGGAGTCGGCGACGGTGTAATCCAGGTCGGCATGAGCCACCTGCGCCAGCAATTCCTCGCTTTCGACCGCGTCGCTCGCCGTCCATTTCAACTTCGGATATTGCTCTTGCAGCACCTCGAGTCGTGCGGCGTGTGAGCTGTCGGCCAGCACCATGAGCCCGTGGCCGACGAGATCGGCGGGCGAGTCCGGTCGCGGTTCGCCGTAGCGGTAAATGACTTTCTGGGTGACGTACTGGTACGGCGGCCCGAAGCGCAGATGCTGCTCGCGCGTGCGGGTAATACTGAGGCCGGCGGCCGCAATATCCGCATAACCGTCGCGGACAGCGTCGAGCACGTCGGTGAGGCTGAGCGGCGCGTATACCTCCAACCGAACACCCAGATCCTCGGCAAACAGCCGAGCCAGATCATATTCAAAGCCGGTGGGTCCATGCGAGCCGAAATAGAAGGTGGTCGGGCTATTGCGCGTGACAACCCGCAGCACCCCGAGCTGCTTGATTTGAGTCAGCAGCGACGGTGGCTGCGCACACGTTGCCAGCAAAAGCGCGAGAGCAGCGGCGCCGACAAGACGAACGAACACACTGGTCGCGAAGGACAGAATGCTAGCAGGAATGGATCGCGCCGCTTTCCACCAGCCCATCAGACACCTGGTTCGGCCATTTTATTGTCCAGACGCATAGGCTACCAGATACAGTTGTTGTAGAATGGCGGCTTTGAAGCCCGGCCGTCGTCTTCGATGCGACATTATATCGGGTTCAAGAGGCTGGTACCGAAGCGGTCATAACGGCACGACGCGATAAAATCGGCAGGACAGCCGATTTGCACCGCCGCAGGCGGCCCGCAGGGCGAGGGGCAGGAGCCCCGAGTGCCAATCGGTTGGGGAGCGTCGCGAAGCGACGCCGGCTTGAACAATCAGTTACCTGGAGAGGTACCGAAGCGGTCATAACGGCACCGACTCGAAATCGGTTGGGGGCTTACGCCCCACGTGGGTTCGAATCCCACCCTCTCCGCCAAATTCACATATCGCGCAACATTTAGCAGGCGATCAGACCCGATGCGGCGAAATTCGGACCCACGTGGAAATATATTGGCGGGTTCGACAAATTCGCCGGGAGCGAATTTGAACCGCCGAAGGCGGGCCCGGAAGGGGCGGCGGGCAGGATAGCCCGCCGTAATCCCACCCTCTCCGCCAAATTCTGCGTCGCCGCAGCATCCGATCAAGCGACGCCAATATTTCCACCCACCATTGGTCTGCCTGTCTCTCCCTTCCAATCCACCTCAATAACAATCCCCACCAAACTTACGGTAGAATTGCCGGCTTTCCGGCGGCTACGCACATCCAGTGATTCATCAAACAGCGCTATCCTTCGACACCGGCGGACGCGGCACGCTCGATGTCACGGCCGATGTGCGCCGCGTGGTGCAGGAGTCCGGCATCAAGACCGGCCTGTGCTCGGTCTTCATCCACCATACCAGTGCGTCCCTGATGCTGTGCGAAAACGCCGACCCGCAGGTCCGCGCCGACCTGGAAGCCTTCATGGCCCGCCTGTCGCCGGACGGTGATCCGCTGTTCAGGCATACGGCCGAAGGACCGGACGACATGCCGTCGCACGTGCGCTCGGTGCTGACGGATTCGAGCCTGACGATGCCGGTACGGGACGGAGCGCCGGATCTAGGCGTCTGGCAGGGTGTCTACATCTGGGAACACCGCCATAGAGGCCATTCGCGGCGGATCACCGTCACGGTATATGGCGACTGACGCCGCGAGCCAGACAATGATTGAAATATCCGTAGTCGTGCCGGTGCGCGACGAGGCCGACAATGTCGCCCCGTTGATCACCGAAATCCGTGCCGCGCTGGATCCGCTTGCCCGACCGTACGAAATCATCTACGTCGACGACGGCAGCGGTGATGGCAGCGAGGCCTGTGTGGCCGCTGCCGGGCGCGAACCGGGCGCGCCGGTGCGCTGCATTGCTCACGCGTCCAACTATGGTCAAAGCGCGGCGCTGTGGACTGGCATTCACGAAGCGCAAGGGGCGATCATCACAACGCTGGACGGCGACGGCCAGAACGATCCGGCCAATATTCCGCTGCTGCTGCGGGAGCTTGAAGCTGCTGCCGATCCGGCACGCTGCCTGGTCATAGGCCATCGCGCCAACCGGCGCGACACCTGGCTGAGAAAGCTGTCGTCGCGGATCGCCAACGGCATCCGCTCGCGGCTTCTGGGAGATAATACGCCCGATACCGGCTGCGGGCTCAAGGTCTTTCGGCGCGAGCTGTATCTGTCGCTGCCATACTTCGACCATATGCACCGGTTCCTGCCGGCGCTAGTGCTGCGCGAGGGCGGTACGGTCGTGTCGGTGCCGGTGCATCACCGGCCACGCGAGCGCGGCAAGTCGAAGTACGGCGTCGGCAATCGCCTGTGGGTCGGCATTATCGACCTGTTCGGGGTCATGTGGTTGAAGCGCCGGGGACGGCGGCCGGCAAGGGAGGACGTGCTTCATGGAAGCTAAGATATGGCTGGCCATCGGTTTTCTTGCCCAGGCCATGTTCTCGATGCGCTTCGTGGTGCAGTGGATTTACAGTGAAAAGCACCGCCGCAGCATCATTCCCGTCGCCTTCTGGTATTTCAGTCTCGCCGGTGGCTCGCTGCTGTTGTCCTACGCGATCTACCAGCGCGATCCGGTGTTTATCGTCGGCCAGGCCAGCGGCCTGTTCGTCTATATCCGAAACCTGTATCTGATCATTCGCGAGCGTCGTAGCCGCCAGCATCCGGAAGTGACCTGAGCGTGCGGGGCTTCCGTTTTCGCGCGCCCGACGCCGAAGGGCTCGATCGGGCTTTCTGGTTGCTGGCGCTGATCGCGCTGGTGGTGATCGGCGCCGGACTCGGCCTCCGCGATCCGTGGCCCGTCGACGAGCCACGCTTCGCGCTGATCGCGCGCGACATGGTGCTGACCGGCGACTGGCTGTTTCCGCACATTGCCAGCGTCCTCTACCCGGACAAGCCGCCGCTGTTCATGTGGACCATTGCGGTGTTTTACTGGCTGACCGGGTCCTTGCGCGTCTCGTTCCTGCTGCCGTCGCTGCTTGCGGGGCTCGGCTGCCTGTGGCTGGTGTTCGACCTCGGCCGCCGCTTGTGGAGCCGCCGCGTCGGCCTGATGGCAGCCACGGCGCTGCTGGTCACGCTGCAGTTCACGCTGCTCGCCAAGCGCGCGCAAATCGACGCTTACGAGTGCCTCTGGACCACGCTCGGCCTCTATGGCGTGTTGCGCCACTTGCTGCGCGGGCCGGCCTGGGGCTGGTACTGGGCCGGCTTTTTCGCGATGGGCCTGGGCATCATCACGAAGGGCGTCGGTTTCCTGCCGCTGCTCGTGTTCATCCCCTATGCCTTTGCGCGGTGGCGCCACTGGCCGTTGCCGACACTGAACGGCAACGTCTGGCGCTGGGTGCTCGGGCCGCTCGCGCTGATCGTCGGCGTCGGCATCTGGTTGGGGCCGATGCTGATCGTGGTCGCGCTCAGCGACACCCCGGCATTGACGGCTTATCGCGACAACATCCTGTTTCACCAGACCGCAGAGCGCTACGCCGACGCCTGGCACCATTTCCATTCCGCCTGGTACTACGTCGCCGAGGTGATTCCGGCGTTCTGGCTGCCGTTGAGCGTAGCGCTGCTGTGGCTGGTGCCAGCGTGGTGGCGGCGGTTGAAACGCTGCGACGCGCGCCATTTGCTGCTGCTTGGCTGGATTGTGCTGGTGGTGCTGTTCTTCAGCTTGAGTGCCGGCAAGCGCGGAGTTTATCTGTTGCCCGCCGTGCCTGCGCTGGCGCTGGCCGCGGCGCCGCTGCTAACCGGGCTGATCCGGTTGAAAAGCGCGCGGGTGACGGCACTGGCGATGACTGTCGCGGCGGGCGTGTTGCTGGGTCTGGTGCTGCTTTATTGCCTGGTTGTTTCGCCGGAGCAGGGCGTGCGCCTGGCGACGAAATTCAATATTGAGCCGTGGGGATTCGTCGGCGCGCTGGCAGGCGTTGCTTGGCTCGCCGCAGCGCTAGGACGCGTGCGTTATGGCGCGCACGCGCTGGCAGGATTTTTCCTGAGTATCTGGGTGATATACGGCTTTTACGGCTATCAACTGGTCAACCCCGACCGTTCGGCGGCGGGGCTGATGGCGCGCGTCAATGATGAGCTGAAACCCCACGACAAGCTGGCAATCGTTGACTGGCGCGCCCAGTACATTTTGCAGGCCGAGCGGCCGATCGTGCATTTCGGGTTTCGGCGCGGCGGGTCGGCGGACGAAATCGCAGATGCACTGGCCTGGGTGGTGGCGTCGCCGCATCGCTGGGTGCTGGCGGACAAGCGGGCGCTGGAGAAGTCGTGCGCCAGCTCGAACCGTGCTGTCGACGCCGGGATTCGCAGCGGCGATCACTGGTATTTGATCAACGTCGATACGCTATCGCCGGCATGCCGTGCCGCAGCGTTCGCCGCCGGCCCCCCGGCGGCGGTTTATCATTCAGTCGATGCCGGCACCTAGCTTCCTGTTTTATAAATAACTCACTTGGCTCGGTGCGGCGTGGCTGGCAAGGCGCGGTGACAGTCATAGCCATAGCTATGGCAAGGAGCCGCAACGCCGTCAGGCGCGTCAAGACGCAGCGAGACTGGAAGTTTATTTGTGAGACAGGACACTAAAAGTCGTCGTAGTACTCTTTCAGCGCCTGGCGCAGTTTCCGGTCTTCGAGATAATTTTCCACGTTTCGCCACGAACTGCGCGGCTTGGCGGCGGCGCGGCCGCGTTTGCCGCTGTTTTCGTGTTGCTCGATCAACGCTTCGGCGATGCCGGCTTCGTAGTCGTCGGCATCGTTGAGATAGCTGTCGACATCGGAGTGGGTGGTCATTTCACGGTGCCCTCGAACGCGGATAACCGCGGGATTTGAGAGCTATATACAACAGATTTTCGAAAAGTCAACGATCCCCCAGGAACATTTATTCAAAACTGAAATCCACTTCAAGCATGTCGTAGTGCGCGACCTTCATTCCGAGGCGCTTGTATGCCGCGAGAGCCCCGGAATTGCTCTTGTCCACATACAGCCGCAGCCCCGCCACGCCCTCACTCCGGCGCGCGTCCTCGGCCACTTGGCCATACATCCTGGCGTAGATGCCGCGGCGGCGATAACCGGCCGCGACGTATACGCTCTGGATCCACCAGAACGTGCCGTTTCGCCAGTCGCTCCATTCCCAGGTCAGTGCCAGCTGCCCGACGATGAGACCCGCCTGCTCGGCGACGTAATAGAGGCCGCGCGAAGGATCGGCAAGCTGGGCGGCAACGCCCGCCGTCACCGTGTCCCGATCAAGCTTCTTGCCTTCCGTTTCCATCGCCATTGCGATGTTGGCGGCAACGATAGGTTCGAGATCGGTCGGCGCCGCTTGCCTGACGGTGACGTCAGTCATCGCGGCGGCGCACGGCGAGCAGCGGCAACAGCGCCGGGAACAGGAGCAGGCCGATCGCGCCGCCGCCCCCGCCGGTGCTGCCGATGGGGGGTTCGGGCGAGGGGGGCGGCTGCGGTGTCGGCGGTGGCTGGGAATCGGTGTCGCCGGTCCCGGTCAGCCTGACCGCGCTGCTGTCGACGCAGCCGAGTGCCGTGCCGACCGGGTTCGACAGCACGACGTGGAACAGCTTGAAGCTGGCCACGGCGTCGTTGATCGTGCCGGTGTCGGTGATGGGTATGGTGATCGTCCTGGTGGCATTGTCGCCGTCAGCCCATTCCAGCGTGCCGGAGGTGGATTCGTAGTTCGTACCGGCGACTGCCGTGTCGTCCTCCGTGGCATAGTCGACACTGGCTGCGCCGGTCGTGCCGGAGCGCGTCACCGACAGCTTGATCGCGCCGGCATCGTCGCTTTCGTCGATTTCGATGCTGGTACGGGTAAAGCTGGCTTGGTCGCTGCCGGGCGGCGCGTAGCAGGCGGTAATCTGGTACGGGTGCTTGAAGTCGGCAAAATTGACCGCGACGATCTGGTAGACGCCGGGCTTCGTGTCTTCGGCGAAGCCGATGCTTTCGTCACCGTTGCGGTTGCCACTGACTTTCGTGTGTCCTTCCGGGTGGTCCGGATCGTTGTCGGTGAAGAACGTGTAGGCGTCGTTTTCGGGGTCGGTTCCGAGCGTGATGTCGTACTCCGGATGCTTTGCGTAGCGCGCCAGCAGGTCGATGTCGACGTCGTTGTCCGTGTGCGTGTAGATGATCAGATCCGTCCCGCCCTCGGGCACCGTGACGTGGAATGACTGGAATTCGTCCCAGTTCGTCCGCTGCATCGTCTGCGTCAGCGGCGTGTTGTTTTCGAGGGCGCCGACGTTCAGGTAGAAATACCGTTTGATCGACTTGCCGCTCACCGTAGTGAGGTCCAGCTCAAACAAAAGGTGGTGGTTGCCGGTGAAGGTCCCGGCCGTGACGGAGAAGGCCGCCGATGCGGTCGCGCTTTCGTCGCCGAGCGTGATCATGGCGCCGAAATCCTGTTCATTGGGCGCGGCCGTCGCAATCTCGTCCAGTGAGATCAACGTGCCGCGGACATCGCTTTCATCCTGCCACTCATTGGCCAGCGTGATCTGCAGTGCGAACGTCTCGCCGGGATCGATCTGGCCGTCGGCGTCGTTCCCGGCGCTCAATGCCACGCTGTCGTCAATCGTCACGTCGGTGATGACCAGTACTCCGCCCTTGACGTCCTGCAGCGAATTGTAGGCATTGACCCGCCCGGCCGCCGTGCGGCCCTTGAGGCCGCCTTGCCCGCTATCGCCGGCATACTCCGCTCCGGCCAGCAGGTGCGCCTTGATGGCGCGGTAATCCGGAATGGTCCCGGTCTTGTTCTTGATGTGTTGGGCCACCAGCGCTGCCACGCCGGCCGTCGCCGGAGTCGAAAAAGAAGTGCCGCCTGCAAATGAATAGCCGCCTTCTGCATCGGTGGTCAGAATAGCGACGCCGGGTGCGGCGACGTCGGCCGCGAACGAGCCCCACTGGCTGAAGTGCGCCATTTCGTCCTGCCGATCGCTCGCGGCGGCGGCAATGATGTTGGGCAGATCGTAGTTCGCGGGGTAGCTCAGTACGGAATAGTCGAGGTTGGAATCGTGATTGCCGGCCGACGCAACCACGAGCACTCCGTTCTCGCGCGCGTAATCGAGCGCGTTTTTCTCGTCGGTAGTCTGCCCGGCGCCGCCAAGGCTGATGTTGATGATGGTGGCATTATGGTCGACCGCGTAGCGGAGCGCCGAAGCAACGGAGTCGCTGCGCAGGTCGGTGCGAATCGGCAGCAGGTTTATGGACCATGCCGCGCCGGTAATGCCCAGTCTGTTGTCGCCTTCCGCGCCCAGCACGCCGGCCACCAGCGTGCCGTGGAACTCTTCGTCTGCATCCTGCAGCGCGGCGGTCGCGCCGCTGGTGCACCCGCCCTTGATGCAGCTCACGCCGCCGCTCGGCACGAAATTACCCTGCAGATCCTGGTGCGTGAGATTAAAGCCGTCGTCAATGATCGCGACCTTGATGTCCGGCGCGTAATGCAGGATGTGCCAGGCTTCCGGCATGTCCAGATCGGCGTCGGCAGTCGAGTCGATCTCGGTGCCCTGATTGTCCCAGGCCCACTGTTGCGGGAATTGCGTGTCGTTGGGGATTGTCCGGCTCGACGCCCGGGGGTAGCGGTAATAGATGCGTTCTGCATACTCCACCGCCGGATCATTCCGCAGCGCGTCGATCACCGCTTTAATGCGCCGCCCCTTGTCGAGAAGCAGCAGGCTCGGCTGGTTGTCGCCGCGAACTATCCGCGCGTCGAGCCCCAGCCGGCTCAGCGACTGGTGAACCACCTGCCGGCTCGCCGACGCGCGATACTTCACCAGCACCTCGCCGGGTACGACGTGGGGTCGGGAAGCGGCGCGCTCTGCTTTGACTGCGTTGGCGGCGGGGCTGAGCAGCGCGAGGCCCATCGCAATTACCGCCAGTTTGAATTCGAACCGCATCGGCTCTCCCCTTGTATGAGAAGTAGAGGAGTGTGGTGCCCCGAGCAGGAGTTGAACCTGCGACCTTCCGCTTAGGAGGCGGACGCTCTATCCAGCTGAGCTACCGGGGCGTGGTGACAATAGTAACCATAACATCCACAACCATCCCTGGTGCGCTACCAGCTCGGCCTCCTGCCTCGCGTTCGCCTGTGCTGCGAAATGCCACTGGCATTTCGGTCTTGGCTCACCCAGCTGAGCTACCGGGGCGTGGTGACAATAGTAACCGTAGCGATGAGTTTATTGGCTTGTGCAGCCGGATGCCAGCCGCAGCAGAAATGAAAAACCGGGCGGAAGCCCGGTTTATTCTGGGAATTTGGTGGAGCGGAGGAGGATCGAACTCCCGACCTTCGCATTGCGAACGCGACGCTCTCCCAGCTGAGCTACCGCCCCGAAAAATGGCCATCGGCTCGTGGCCGGGGCGCATTTTAGCACCGACCGGCCGCTCGTCGCTATCCTTCCCGGGCAACTTTAACGGCGAAGGCATGAATTGCGTCGTTGGCGTCTGTTAGGCTATCATGCGCGGCTCGGTGGCCGGAAGGTCACCTTCCTTGCTCCACCGCGTTGCGGGGAGCCTTAGCCCGAAAGGAAACACAATGCGACATTACGAAATCGTGTTTCTGGTGCATCCGGACCAGAGCGAACAAGTTCCTGCCATGATCGAGCGCTACCGCTCGATGATCGAATCCGGTGAAGGGTCCATCCACCGCCTCGAAGACTGGGGCCGGCGTCAGCTTGCCTATCCGATCAACAAGGTCGTCAAGGCGCATTATGTTCTGATGAACATCGAGTGCAGCCAGGAAACGCTGGACGAAATCATCGGCGCGTTCCGGTTCAACGACGCGGTGCTGCGACACCTGGTCATCAGTCGCCAGGAAGCCGTCACCGAGCCGTCTCCGCTCGCCAAATCCAGCGACGACGACAAGGACGAGCGTGACGAGGATCGCGACAGCAGCCGCCGTCGTTCGGACGACGACGAGGATCGTGACAGCGACAATGATGAAGACGACGGCGACGAGGACGAAGAGGACTCCGCCGACGAAACAGCCGAGTCCGAAAGAGGTTAAAGCGCCATGTCACGTTATTTTCGCCGCAGAAAGTATTGCCGGTTTACCGCCGAGGGCGTCGAGGAGATCGATTACAAGGATCTGGCGACGCTGAAGAACTACATCACCGAAACCGGCAAGATCGTACCCAGCCGCATTACCGGCACGCGCTCGTTCTATCAGCGCCAGCTCTCGACGGCGGTGAAGCGCGCGCGGTTTCTGGCCCTGTTGCCATACACCGACCGCCACTAATCGCGGCCGGTCACGGCGCCACGCCGTGACGACACAGCAATGAAGGATTTTCTCGCCTGGCTGATGCGCAGCCGGCTGGCGCGCGTCGGCATGGCGGCGCTGCTGGGGCTGGTGCGCTTGTTCGGCCCGTTCAGTGGCGGCGTCATCGCGCTGGTGACGCTGCGCCACGGCTGGCTCGAAGGCCTGTTGACGACGCTGGGCGCGAGCATTGTGCTCGCGGCCATCGAGATGGGGTTGGTGCACGGCGGCCTGTTCGTGCTGACGCTGCCGACGCTGGTTCTGTGGTGGGTAATTATCGGGCTCGCGCTGGTGCTGCGCCGCACCGCGTCGCTGGCACTGATGATGCAGGCGGCGACGGCGCTGGGGTGTCTCGCGGTCGCGCTGTTTTTTCTGGCGAACCCGAACCCGCTGGAGTTCTGGACGCCGCTGCTGAAACAGCTGCTGTTGCCGATGCTGCAAGGCTCGACCGCCGCAATGCAGCGCGACTGGACACTGGTGATCGAGCGCATGGCGATGCTGATGACCGGCGTCACCGGCGCCTCGCTCGCTCTGGGCAGCTCGCTGGCCGTCTTGTGCGGCCGCTGGGGCCAGGCGGTGCTGTATAATCCGGGCGGTTTTCGCGATGCTTTCCACCGCTTGCGGATGGGCTGGATTGCGACGCTGGCGGCATCGTGCGTGTTCGTGCTGGCCGGGCTGTTCAACAATGTTTTTATCGACAACCTGGCGATCGTGCTGCTGGTGATGTTCATGTACCAGGGCCTCGCGGTGATCCACGGCATCGCCGGGTACAAGAAAGTGCATGCCGGCTGGCTGGCGGCGTTTTACACGCTGTTCGTGCTCGAGTTCCTGTATGTGCTCGCGATCGTGGCCGGCGTCGGCCTGATCGACAACTGGTTCGACATTCGCGCGCGGGTGGCGCGCAAAAAAGCCTGATAGGTGATAATGATGGAAGTAATTCTGCTCAAGAAAGTCGACAACCTGGGTGATCTCGGCGAGAAGGTCAGCGTGCGCCCCGGTTACGGCCGTAATTTCCTGATCCCGCAGGGTTTCGCCGCGCCGGCGACCGCGGCGAACGTGGCCGAGTTCGAAGCGCGCCGTGCCGAACTGGAGCGCGAAGCGGCCGAGTCGCTGACCGCCGCCGAAGCGCGCCGTGCCGAGCTGGAAAGCATCAACGTTGAGATTCGGGTCAAGGCGGGTGGCGAAGGCAAGCTGTTCGGGTCGGTCGGCACAGCCGATATCGCCGACGCGATCACCGCTGCCGGTGCGCCGGTCGAGCGCAAGGAAGTGCGTCTGCCGGAAGGGCCGATCCGCAATGCCGGCGAGCACGAGGTCGAGCTGCACCTGCATACCGACGTCAATTTGCGCAAAACCATCACCGTTATCGGCGAGGATTGACCACCGGTCACGGTTTTCCGCGGCGCCGCTTGCGGTGCCGGATGGCCTCTCTTAAAGTGGCCTTCTGACGAGCGGGGCGGGTGACAATGCCGGGGGCAATCAGCAGTATCGATGACAGCGCGCGCGCGACCGAACGGTTGCGCGTGCCGCCGCATTCGGAGGAAGCCGAGCAGGCCGTGATCGGCGGCCTGATGCTCGACAACTCCGCCTGGGACCAGATCGCCGACCGGCTCGATCCCGAAGACTTCTACCGTTTCGACCACCGCCTCATTTTTGAGGCCATTCGCGAGCTGTCCGAAGCCAGCTCGCCGTCGGACGTCGTCACCCTCGCCGAATGGCTCGATAAGAATAATCGCCTGGAACAGGCCGGCGGCCTTGGGTATCTTGCCGGACTCGCCAAGGACACCCCCAGCGCCGCCAATGTTCGCGCTTACGCCGACATCGTCCGGGAGCGCTCGGTGTTGCGCCAACTCATCAAGATCGGCGGCGAGATCGCCGACAGTGCCTTCAATCCGGAGGGCCGCGGCGTTATCGAGTTGCTCGACAACGCGGAGCAGCACGTCTTCCGAATCGCCGAGCAGGGTTCGCGCTCACGCCAGAGTTACCGGCCGATCAAGCAGCTGCTGCGCGAGGCGGTCGATCGCATCGATACGCTGTCCCACGCCGACTCGACCATTACCGGTGTCGCCACCGGTATCAAGGAATTCGACGAAATGACCGCTGGCCTGCAGGCAGGCGACCTGGTTATCGTCGCCGGCCGCCCGTCGATGGGTAAAACCTCGTATGCGATGAACGTCGTCGAGAACGCGGCGATTCGCGACAAGATTCCGACCGCCGTGTTCAGCATGGAAATGTCCGGCGAGCAGCTCGCGCTGCGCATGATTTCCTCGCTCGGCCGCATCGACCAGACGCGCGTGCGTACCGGCAAGCTGCAGGAAGAGGACTGGCCGCGGATCAGCTCATCGATCGCGCTGATGTCGGATGCGCCAATGTTCATCGACGACACGCCGGCGCTGACGCCGACCGAAATTCGCGCCCGCGCCCGGCGCCTGAAGCGCGAGCATGACATCGGCCTGATCGTCATCGACTACATGCAGCTGATGCAAATTCCCGGCACTCGCGAGAATCGCGCAACGGAGATCTCGGAAATCTCCCGCAGCCTCAAGGCGATCGCCAAGGAACTGCGTCTGCCGGTGATCACGCTGTCGCAGCTCAACCGTAACCTCGAGCAGCGTCCCAACAAGCGGCCGGTGATGTCCGATCTGCGCGAATCCGGCTCGATCGAGCAGGATGCAGACTTGATCGTGTTTATCTATCGCGACGAGGTCTACAACGAAGACAGCCCGGACAAGGGCACCGCCGAGATCATCATCGGCAAGCAGCGTAACGGCCCGACCGGGATGGTGCGCGCGACTTTCCTCGGCCGCTATACGCGCTTCGAAAACTATATCCCCGACAACTTCGATGAAGGATATTGATGAGTCGTGACTGTCGCGCGCTGATCGACCTCGGCGCGCTGCGGCACAATCTGTCCGCGGTGCGTAAATTCGCGCCCCGCAGTCCGGTCATGGCCGTCGTCAAGGCGAACGCCTACGGCCACGGGCTGCCGGTGGTCGCACGGGCGCTCGCCGACGCGGATTCGTTCGCAGTAGCCTGTATCGAGGAAGCGCTGGCGGTGCGCGAGGCAGGCCTGACGCAACCGGTCGTGCTGCTCGAGGGCGTCAGCAGCGCTGAGGCACTCGACGCCGCGCTGGCGAACCACTTCGAAGTCGTTATCCACGACCCGAGCCAGTTGCCGCTGCTGGCACGGCTGAACGCGGCCGATTCGCTGACCGTCTGGCTGAAGATCGACACCGGCATGAATCGCCTTGGATTTCCGGTCGCGGCGGCACGCGACGTGTGGCAGCAATTGAGCGTGCAGCCGGGAATTCGCCAGCCGATCGGCCTGATGACGCATCTGGCCAATGCCGACGATCCCGCCGATGATTTCAGCCGTGTGCAGATCGAGCGTTTCAAAGGGTTCTCCCAAGACTTGCCGGGGCCGCGCAGCATCGCCAATTCCGCCGGTATTGCCGCCTGGCCGGCCAGCCACGACGGCTGGGTGCGGCCGGGCGTGATGCTCTACGGCGTCTCGCCGTTGCTGGAAAGCGTCGGCGCGGATCACGATCTGCAACCGGCCATGACCGTCACAACCCGCCTGATCGCCGTCAAGCAGTTGGCGGCTGGCGACAGGGTCGGCTACGGCGGCAGTTGGGTCGCGCCGGAACCCATGCCGGTCGGCATCGCCGCGATTGGCTACGGCGACGGCTACCCGCGCCACGCGCCGAGTGGCACGCCGGTGCTCGTCAACGGGCGGCGCCAGCAGCTCGTCGGGCGCGTGTCGATGGACATGATCGCGGTCGATTTGCGCGGCAACGACGCGGCGGTAGGCGACCCGGTCACGCTGTGGGGGCAGGGGCTGCCGGTCGAGTACGTTGCTCGCGACGCGGGCACGATCCCGTATGAGCTGCTGTGCGGCGTGACGCAGCGGGTCAAGTTCAGCCTGCAGGACGACGACAAGGCGGATCAAGAACCCTCTCCCTCAGGGAGAGGGCAGGGTAAGGGGGTCGAATTACACCCCTCATCCGAACCTTCTCCCTGAGGGAGAAGGGGCAAGAGGGACATCCATGGCCAAAGCAAAAACAACTTACGTCTGCCAGGCCTGCGGCGGGCACAGCGTACGCTGGGCCGGGCAATGCCCGGAGTGCGGGGACTGGAATACGCTGGTCGAATCGGTGGTCGCGCCGGCGCCGGGCAAGGCCGCGCGCGCGCCGCAGGGTTATGCCGGCGAGACTCGGGTGCGCCTGCTGGGAGAGGTAGGCGCCGAAACCCTATCGCGCACCGAGACCGGCATCGGCGAGCTGGACCGCGTGTTCGGCGGCGGACTGGTGCTCGGCTCGGTGGCGCTGATCGGCGGCGATCCCGGCATCGGCAAGTCGACGCTGCTGATGCAGGCGGCCGCGCACCTGAGCGGCGAGCATGACGTTCTGTATGTTACCGGCGAGGAATCGCTGACGCAGATCGGCCTGCGCGCGCGCCGGCTTGGCGTCGCGGTCGAGCGCCTGGGTGTGGTGGCGGAGACCTGCGTCGAACGTATCGTCGCCCTGGCTGAAGCCGAGAAGCCGCGCGTGCTGGTGGTTGATTCGATCCAGACGATTTTCACCGAAACACTCAATTCCGCCCCGGGCGCCGTCGCCCAGCTGCGCGAGTCGGCGGCGCAACTGGTGCGTTTCGCCAAGCGCACCGGCACCGCCGTGCTGCTGGTCGGGCATGTGACCAAGGAAGGCGCCATCGCCGGGCCGCGCGTGCTCGAGCACATGGTCGACACCGTGCTGTATTTCGAAAACGACGCCGGCAGCCGCTACCGCGTCGTGCGCGCGGTCAAGAATCGCTTCGGCGCGGCCAACGAGCTGGGTGTGTTCGCGATGACGGAGACGGGCCTCAAGGAGGTCAAAAACCCGTCGGCGATTTTCCTGGCGCGCCATCCGGAGCCGGTCAGCGGCAGTTGCGTGACGGTGATTCGCGAAGGCAGCCGCCCGCTGCTGATCGAAGTGCAGGCGCTGGTGGATGAAAGCTCGTTGTCGAATCCGCGCCGTGTCGCGGTCGGTTTCGACGGCAACCGGCTCGGCATGCTGCTCGCGGTGCTGCACCGCCACGGCGGCATAGCCGCCGGTGGGCTGGATGTGTTCGTCAATGCGGTGGGGGGCTTGAGGATTAACGAAACCGCGGCGGACCTGCCGGTGGTGCTGGCGGTGTTGTCGAGCCTGCGCGACAAGCCGCTGCCAAACGGCCTGATCGCCTTCGGCGAAATCGGCCTCGCCGGAGAGATCCGGCCGGTCTACAACGGCGAGGAGCGGCTGGCCGAAGCCGCCAAGCAGGGCGTCGAACATGCCGTGGTGCCCGCCGCCAATGCGCCGCGCAAGGCGATTCGCGGCCTGAAGGTGACTGCCGTCGCCCGCCTGGCGGACGCACTGAACGACCTTTAGGATGCGCCCGGCGCCCTGCCGACCGGCCGGATGCGCACCGTTTTCACCGCATTGTCGCCGGTCTGCACGATTTCAATGCCGTAGGCGCCGATTCTGACACTGGTGCGCGGCTCCGGAATATCCTCCAGATACTCAACGATCAGGCCGTTCAGGGTCTTCGGCCCGTCCGTTGGCAGTTGCCATTTAAGCGCCCGGTTGAGCGTGCGGATCGCGATGCCGGCGTTGACCAGGTAGCTGCCGTCCGGCTCCGGGAAAATGTCTTTATGGCTGGCGGCCGGGTCGGTGGTGAATTCGCCGACGATTTCTTCGAGAATGTCTTCGATGGTGACCATGCCCTGGATGTCACCATACTCGTCGACGACCAGGCCGATGCGGCGGCGCACGTTCTGGAAGTTGATGAGCTGGCGATGCAGGGACGTGCCCTCCGGCACGAAGTAGGGCTTGCGCGCCAGCGCCTTCAGCGATTCAGGCGTCAGCTCGCCGCGCCCGAGCGGCCGCAGCACCTGGCGCAAATGAATCATGCCGATAATGTCGTCGATGCTGTCGACGAACAGCGGCAGCTTCGTATGTTGCGACTGCGTGAGCTGCGCGACGATGTCGTCCCAGTCGTCGTTGATGTCGATGCCGGTGATCTCGCTGCGCGGCACCATGATGTCTTCGACGGTCGCTTCCTCTAGATCGAGAATGTTGAGCAGCATGCGCTGGTGGCGCTTGGGAATGATGGCGCCAGCGTCGACGACGACCGTGCGCAGCTCGCTGCGGCTGAGCGGCTGACCGCTCGCTTCGTCGATGCGCACGCCCATAAGAGACAGCAACCCGTTGGCAATCGTATTGACCACCCAGACGAACGGGTAGAGGAGCTTCAACAGCGGGGCGTAGATGTAAGCCGCCGGATAGGACACCTGCTCAGGACGCAATGCTCCCAGAGTCTTGGGCATCAGGTCGATAAACACGAGGATTATCAGCACCAGCAGGCCCTGGGCGATAGCCAGCGTGGCCTCGCCCCCGGCTCTCAGCGCGATGATCGTGACCAGCGACGAGGCGACGATGTTGGCAACGTTGTTGCCGAGCAGGATCAGGCCGATCAGGCGATCGGGCTGGCGCAGCAGGCGCTCGGCAAGCTGCGCACCGCGGTGACCGGCGCGCGCGCGGTGGCGCATCCGGTAGCGGTTGATGCTCATCAGCGCCGTTTCGGTGCCGGCGAAGAACGCGGAGGCGATCAGCAGAAAAACCAGTATGCCGATCAGTATCCCTAGCGGGACGTCTTGCAAAACGTGTGCCTCTTGAATGGTTGTCTTTTGCGTTATGCCGGCAGCCGATGCTGCCCCAGCACCAGTTCCAGTACCAGCTTACTGCCAAAATAGGCGAGAACAAGCACCGCGAAGCCAGCCAGCGTCCAGGCGGTGGCGATCCGCCCGCGCCAGCCGAATCGCCAGCGCCCCCAGAGCAGCAGCGCGAACACGCACCAGGCGACGATCGAGAGGGTCGTTTTTTCCGCCAGTTTCTGCGCGAACAGGTTGTGCAGAAACAGGAAACCGCTGAACAGCGCCAGGCTGAGCAGGGCAAAACCGGCGCCGATGGTCTGGAACAGGAATTGTTCCATGACTTCGAGCGGCGGCAGGATGCCGATCAGGCGTTCGGTCTGGCGGTGGCGCAGGCGGTAGTCCTGGACCGCGAGCAGCAGCGCCTGCACGGCGCCGATGCTGAGTAGGCTGTAGGCGGAAAGCGAAACGATGATGTGGGCGTTCAGGCCCCAGCCGCTCTCGGGTACGAGCAGTTCGTTCGGCGGCGCGAGCCAGGCCCCGAGCACGCTGGCACCGACGACGGGGAAGATGATCAGGCCGAGGTTGATGACGGGCTGGCGGAGGCTTGCGATCAAGGTGATCAAGACGATTTCGAGGCCGATCAGCGACGCGCTGTTGAAGAAGCCGAGATCGACGCCGCGGGGCGTGAACATTACTCGATAGACGACGTACGCCTGCAGAGCGGCCGCAATCAGCACCGTCAGGCGGACGATGTCGAACGCGTGTGCGGGCGCGGACGAGCCGCCGCGGGCGCGAAGCAGCACAGTTGCGCCGGCGCCGATGTACAGCGCCGCGCTCAACAGCGCGAAAATCGTGAGGAGAAGGTTTGGTTGCAATGTCGTCATTTATGTGGCGAGCCGCAATGATAGCGGCGATTTGTCCAGATTGCGAAGGTCAGGTTGTCGCGGAACCGGGTGGCGGTACCCCTGCTTCTTTCAAAGACGACTGCTTTGGGGTCATCAAAGCGCAACTTTTGTCAATCCAAAGTAGAAACGAGGCGCCCGTGCTTTGGGCTAACAAAAATTAGTGGGGTTTCTTGACGATAACCGCTGTTCACTGCTAGTTTGAACCGATTAACTTCTGAGAGGTGGTGCCGCGAGCATGGTTATTGCATGTCGCTGGGCTAAATTTCGGGTCGCCGGCGCGGCTTTGCTGGCGGTGGCATTGACGGCTTGCGCGACGGCGCCGGTGCAGGAAATGAGCGACGCGCGCCAGGCCATTGCGGCCGCCAGGCAGGCGGGGGCGGCGCAGCAGGCGCCGGCCGAGCTGGCGGTCGCGACGCGCTATCTGCAGACCGCGGAACGGGCGCTGCAACGGCACGATTTCGGGCAGGCCCGCGAAAGCGCTCAGAAGGCCAGGCAGGCCGCGACAGGGGCGCTGGATATGAGCCGCCGCTTCGATGCCGACGAAAAGAAGAAAACAGCCGTTCCGACAAGCGGTTCTATTTAGATTTCAGACGGTTACGCCGAAGCTTGCAAGTCATTCCCGCGAATGATAGGTTGATTTCCCAACTTTGGCTTTGGCGCATGCTGAAGAACAATAATCAGGAGGGTCCAACCCATGTCTAAGTATTCCATCGGACAAGTCGCTCTTGCGGCGCTGGCTGCTGCGGCCCTCGCTGGCTGCGCCAGCAAGCCGACACCGCCGCCCACGCCTCAGCCGAGCGCGGCGACCACGCAGGCCATCCAGGACGCGCAGATGGCGATCAACAACACGCAGGAACCCTGCACCGGCACTGGCAATGCGCAGTCGCTGCTGCAGGAGGCCCGCGATGCCGCTTCCAGCGGTGACGACGCCCGCGCGCAGGATCTGGCGCGGCAGGCGCAGCAGGCGGTCGACGATGCGGTCAACAACTGCTATCTCGATCTGGCGCGTGAGGAGCTTTCCGAGGCGCAGGGCTACAGCAATTTGAGCGACGATCAAATGCAGCGCCTCGACCAGGGCCAGCAGGCGATCGACAATAGCGAAGGCCGCCGTGCTTACGAAATCCTGAGCCAGCTCAACGCCGAGCTGCAGGCCGCCAGCATGACCTATGACGTGCGCCACGGCGACACGCTGTGGGGCATCGCCGGCCAGCAGAACGTCTACGGCAATCCGTGGGAATGGCCGCTGATTTACAAGGCCAACACGGACAAGATTCAGGATGCGGACCTGATCTTCCCGGATCAGCAGTTCACAATTCCGTCTTATCCGAGCCAGGATGCGGTCAACTCTGCCGTGGAGCATGCGAAGAATCGCGGCCAGTGGCAGGTTGGGCAGCCTGAGCAGTCGGACCAGGACTATCTGGATAGTGCGGATTCCGATGATTCGGGAATGATGATGTACTGATACCCGGATTCGGGGATTAGAATTAAAGGGGCTCCTTCGGGAGCCCTTTTTTTATGGCGAGGGAAATGGAGCGTGATGATCGATGAGTGTGTGTCGACGCTTTAAGGTATCCGGCCTCGTGCAGGGTGTTTTCTTTCGGGCCAGTACGCGGGCCGAGGCGGAACGGCTTGGGCTTACGGGGCATGCCGTGAACCTGGCGGACGGCTGCGTTGAGGTGCTGGCTTGCGGGAAGGTTGAGGCGCTGGATGAATTGGCGGCGTGGCTGAGGCATGGGCCGCCGCGGGCTCGGGTGGATTCTGTTGAGGTGGAAGAGGTGGAGTGTGAGGCGCCTTTGGGCTTCCGTAGTCGTAGGGGGTCTTATTCCCGATACCACTGATGGGCTAACGCCCACAACACCTTGTCTGAATAAACGAAGCTGTTAACGCTGCCGTTGTAGTGTGCCAGCGCTTCGCGCAGATCGCCGTCGGCTCTGTCCAGGTAGTAATGCAGAATCGTGCAGCCGATGCGCAGGTTGGTTTCGGCCTCGAACAGGTTCGCATCGGGCTTGCCGATTTCCTTGAGCCAGAATGGCATCACCTGCATGAATCCGCGCGCGCCGACGCGGGAGATAGCGAAGCGGCGAAAATCGCTTTCCACTTCGATGACGGCCAGCACCAGTTCCGGGGGAACGTCGGCGTGGGTGGCTTCGGCGTGAAGCAGGCGCAGGAACTTCAGGCGTTTTGCCGCGTCCGGCATGCGCGGCGCGAGGCGCGCCGACATGTCCATCAGCCAGACCTGGGCGGCGAAGCGGTCCTTGAAGCTGGTGCTTTCGGAGACGGCTTTTTTGACGAGGGCGATGAGTTCCGCGGTCGGGGCCGGGTTGGCTGCGAATGCTGGCGATGCTACGACAAAAGCTAAAAGCAGCAAGAAGCCGCTACGAAAACGTCTTCTTCCGTCATTCCCGCGAAAGCGGGAATCCATCTCCCCGCCTGCCCTGGATTCCCGCCTTCGCGGGAATGACAACAAAGCGTCGCCGCGCACCTAGCCTGCCTTGAGCTGCTCGGTCAGATACCCGACGATCCTGTCGATGGCGATATCGCTGCTGTCCTTGTCGCGGCGGCCCTTGTATTCGACGTTGCCGGCGCCGAGGCTGCGCTCGCTCAGCACCACGCGATGCGGAATGCCGAGCAGGTCGGCGTCGCCGAACATTACGCCCGGGCGCAGGTCGCGGTCGTCGATGATTGCGTCAATGCTGTTGGCCACCATTTCGTTATACAGCTTGTCGGCGGCGGTGGCGACCGCTTCCGATTTCTTGCGGTTGAGCGGCAGGATGGCGACCGTGAACGGCGCCAGTGCCGTCGGCCAGATGATGCCGCGCTCGTCGTGGTTCTGTTCGATGGCCGCGGCGACGGTGCGGCCGACGCCGATGCCGTAGCAGCCCATCATCAGCGTCTGCTCGCGGCCGTCGGCGTCGAGCACGGTGGCGTTCATCTTTTCGCTGTACTTGGTGCCGAGCTGGAAGATGTGGCCGACTTCGATGCCGCGCGCCATCGCAAGTTTGCCTTTGCCGTCCGGGCTCGCGTCGCCGGGAATGACGTCGCGCAGATCGGCTGACGCCGGTTCCGCCAGGTCGCGCTGCCAGTTGACGCCGACGCAATGCCGGCCAGGCTCATTGGCGCCGCATATGAAGTCTGCCAGCACCAGCGTTTCGCGGTCGGCGATGACTGGAATATTCAAGCCCACCGGGCCGATGTAGCCGGGCTCGACGCCCAGCTCCTTGCGCACGCGCTCGGGGCTGGCGAGCGTCAGCGGTTTCGCCACCGCTTCGAGCTTTTCCGCCTTGACGTGGTTGATCGCGTGGTCGCCGCGCAGCAGTAATGCCACGAGGCCGCCGTCGGCGCCTTCGACGATCAGCGTTTTGACGCACTGTTCGGGCGTGACGTCGAGATAACGGCACACCTGTTCGATGGTGCGGCAGTCGGGCGTGTCCGCCGGGGCCATGTTCTGCCGGCCGGCCGGGCGCGGGCCGGCCGGTGCCTGCGCTTCGGCCAACTCGACGTTGGCGGCGTAGTCGCTGCCGTCGGAGAAGGCGATCGCGTCTTCGCCGGAATCGGCGAGCACGTGGAACTCGTGAGAGAAGTTGCCGCCGATGTCGCCGCTGTCGGCGCGCACGGCGCGAAAGTCGAGTCCGAGCCGGGTGAAGATGCGGCTGTAGGCATCAAACATGCGGTCGTAAGTCTGCTGCAGCGACGCCTCGTCGAGATGGAACGAGTAGGCGTCCTTCATGATGAATTCGCGCGAGCGCATCACGCCGAAGCGCGGCCGGATTTCGTCGCGGAACTTGGTCTGGATCTGGTAGAAGGCGAGCGGCAGTTCTTTATAGGAACGGATCTCGCGCCGCACCAGGTCGGTGATGACTTCCTCGTGCGTGGGGCCGAAGCAGAACTCGCGGTCGTTGCGGTCGTTAAAGCGCAGCAGCAGCGGGCCGTACTTGTCCCAGCGATCCGACTCGCGCCACAGCTCGGCGGGCTGCACCGCCGGCATCAGGATTTCCAGCGCGCCGGCGCGATTCATTTCCTCGCGCACCACTGCCTCGACCTTGCGCAGCACCTTGAGCCCCCACGGCATCCAGGTGTAGAGCCCCGCGGCGAGACGCCGGATCAGGCCGGCGCGCAGCATCAATTGATGGCTGACGATTTCCGCGTCGGCGGGGGTTTCCTTGACGGTGAATACCGGGAACTGGCTGAGGCGCATGGCGGCTTTGTTGTTTGGCTGGTTGGAGGCGCGCATTCTAGCATTTTCTTACTTCTTCTCCCTTTGATTGCCCCTCACCCTAGCCCTCTTCCCGCGGCGGGGAGAAAGAATCTGGAGGGGACTTCTTCTCGCGAATAAGCCAGAATAATCCTCATGCTTTACAACAACGACATCGACATCGCCCCCATCCTCGCCCGCAAAGTTGCCGTTATTGGCTACGGCTCGCAGGGCCGCGCGCAGGCGCTCAACCTGCGTGATTCCGGCGTCGACGTGACGGTCGGCCTTCGGCCGAAGTCTCCCGGGCGCGAGCAGGCGGCAGCGGATGGCGTTGCCGTTGCCGATGTGGTCGAAGCGGTCGCGGCCGCCGATGTCGTCGCGATGCTGATTCCGGACGAAGCGCAGCCGGCCGTGTATCGGAGCATCGAACCTTCGCTGCGTGAAGGCGCGACGCTTGTGTTCGCGCATGGGTTCAACATTTATTACGGGCGCATCGAGCCACGCGCGGACCTGGACGTGGTGATGGCCGCGCCGTTCGGGATTGGCGAGAAGGTGCGCTCGCTGTACGAGGCGGGCGGCGGCACGGCGGGTATGGTGGCGGTGGATGCGGATGCGTCGGGTCATGCGCTGTCGATTGCGCTGGGTTTCGCGAAGGCGCTGGGCCTCGGGCATGGCGGCGTGATCGAAACCACCTTTAAGGAAGAAACCGAAACCGATTTGTTTGCCGAGCAGGCGGTGCTCTGCGGTGGGCTGACGCATCTGATTACGGCCGCCTATGAAACGCTGGTGGGGGCGGGTTATGCGCCGGAGATCGCCTATTTCTCCTGTTTGCATGAAGTGAAATTGATGGCGGACGTGATTCATACCGAAGGGATCGCGCGCATGCGGGAGTCGATTTCGAGCACCGCCGCGTTCGGCGATGCGACGCGCGGGCCGCGGGTGATTAACGAGCAGTCGCGGCGGGAGATGGCGGCGATGCTGGATGAGATTCGGGATGGCCGTTTCGCAGAGGAGCAGGCGCGGGAGATGGCGGCCGGCGGGCCTGTTCTGGCTGAGTATCGGCGCGAGGCTGCCGGGCATTCGATCGAGAAGGTTGGGCGGCCGCTTCGGGAAGCGATGAAGAACGAGGACTAAGTGCCTAGGGCTATGGACTGAGTCAAGAAAAGACGGTTCTTCTTTTTCACGTAGTCCTCAGTCCTGGCTATTAGCTACTCCCCACTTGTGGCATCATGGCCGCCCGGCCACTCAACTCTGTGACGATGGACGACGATTTCCCGGTGGATGCGCCCGGAGCCGCGAAGACGCGGCGGCGCGGCATTTACCTGCTCCCCAACCTGTTTACTACCGGTGGCCTGTTCGCCGGTTTTTACGCGATTGTCGCGGCGATGGGCGGCCATTTCGCGGCGGCGTCGGCGGCGGTGTTCGTGGCCATGTTGATGGACGGGCTTGACGGACGCATCGCGCGGCTGACGAAGACGCAGAGCGCGTTCGGCGAGCAGTTCGACAGCATCGCCGACATGGTGTCGTTCGGGCTCGCGCCGGCGCTGGTGATCTACCAGTGGTCGCTGCACGGGCTCGACGTGTATGGCTGGCTGTGGGCACGGGCCGGCTGGTTGAGCGCGTTCGTGTATGTGGTGGCCGGGGCGTTGCGCCTGGCGCGGTTCAACGCGCGCGTCCATACGCAGGACAAGCGTTATTTCCAGGGCCTGCCGTGCCCGTCGGGCGCCGGGCTGGTTGCCGGCGGCGTCTGGTTGGGAAACAGCGTCGGCCTGGCGGGCAGCGCGGTGGTCGTGCCGGCGCTGGCCATGACGATCTGCGCCGGGCTGCTGATGGTCAGCAACATTCCGTATTACAGCTTCAAGGATCTGAATCTGCACGGGCGCGTGCCGTTTGCATACGTGCTCATCATTCCGCTGATTTTCGTGTTTATCGCGTTCAGTCCGCCGAAGACGCTGTTCGGCGCGTTCCTGGTCTATAGTTTGTCGGGGCCGGTGTTGTCGGTCTGGCGGCTCGTGCGCCGGCGCCGCATTGCGCGCGAATTGGAGAGTCGTAAAAGTTGAGGCAGGACGCCATGGAGATGCTGCGGGAGATGGGCATCACGGTGTGGGTGCCGCGAGAGGCGCAGGCTGCGCCGCAGCCGGTTCCAGAGCCCGTTCCCGAAGTCGCTGAAGCGCCGCCCGATACCGCTGACATGGATTGGGGCGCGCTCGAATACGCCGTTTCGCACTGCGAGAACTGCAAACTCCACCGCACGCGCACGCAGACCGTCTTCGGCGTCGGCAACCGCCAGGCCGACTGGATGGTGGTCGGCGAGGGGCCGGGCCAGGAGGAAGATCGCCGCGGCGAGCCGTTCGTGGGGCCGGCAGGCATGCTGCTGAACGCGATGCTCAAGGCGACCGGCCGCGCGCGCGACGACGTCTATATCGCCAACATCGTCAAATGCCGCCCGCCGGAAAACCGCAATCCGCATCCGGACGAGGCGGCGGCGTGCGAGCCGTACCTCGCCCGGCAGATTGCGCTCATCCGGCCGAAGGTGATCGTCGCCGTCGGCAAGGTCGCCGCCAACAATCTGCTCGGCACCGACAGTTCGCTGGGGCGCCTGCGCGGCAAGGTGCATCCCCACCCGCAATTCGATATCCCGGTCGTCGTCACCTATCACCCGGCTTACCTGCTCCGCACACCCGCCGACAAAGCGAAAGCGTGGGCCGACCTGAAGTTGGCGATGAGCTTATGATCGCCTGGCCGCGCAACGACCCGCCGGCGTTTCGCCGGATGATGTATGAAGATCTCGACGACGTGATGGATATCGAGCGAGAGTCGTACCAGTTCGGCTGGACGCCCGGCATTTTCGAGGACTGCCTGCGGATCGGGTATGAGTGCTGGGTGCTGCTCGATGGCGAGGCGATCACTGCTTACGGCATCATGTCGTTCGCGCCCGGCGAGGCGCACATTCTCAATATCTGCGTGGATCGCAGTCGGCAGCGGCAGGGGCAGGGGCGGGTTGTGATGGAGCATTTGATTTCCGTCGCGGTGGAGCACGGCGCGGCCCGGATGTGGCTCGAAGTCAGGCC